>NZ_JAPWCL010000017.1:0-57919 GCF_041433955.1 Pauljensenia sp. 20925_1_25
AAGGGTTAGGGTTATAGGACAAAACGTGTTGGTTTTGTGGTGACTTTTCGGCTTTATCGCGCGGAAAAGTCACTATTTTAGTTGGTCGTGCTTGCCTCGTTCCTGGGGTTATAGGACACTGCGTGTTGCTGGAGGGTGGCGGTCTGCCCCGCTCGCCTTCCGCCCCGCGAGCTTTGCTCGGCGTGTCGGCTCGAAGCTCGGCCAAGCCCTCCCACAATACCTGTGGCCTACCCCCAACCAACACGTTTCGTCCTCTCGCACCTATACTCAGTAATCTCGCACGTAATTCCTCTGCGGCTCCTTCAAACATTGAATTTGCATCGTTGGAATTGCAACGTTTTCCCGCGGTCTCGAAAAATTACCGTCTTAAATTATGTGCGAAATTTGTCTGGGTCAGGCCTGCCATCGCCCGCCGTCGTCGCGGCCAGGCCCTCTCACCGCCTACGGGCACTTCGGCCTGGTCCGATAGCCGTGGGCTCTTCGGCACCTTCCATGCCAGAAGCAGTGGGAGTTTTGCAGCAGAAGCCTCGCCGCGGCGCGCCCCTAATGGTGCAATTCCCCCCGTTTGGTGGTGGTGAAGCTGGATCTCAGACTGGTGTGGTGCCCAAAGTGCAGTCCACCTCGGCGAATAACGGTAAAAATGGGGTGTTGTGGGCGAAGTGGTCTGTGTTTTGGGCACAACTCTGTGTCGGACATGGTGTGTGTCCGCCTAGGGCCTGCGCGCTGACTTGAAACGCCGAAATTGGCTCCAGGTAGCCCTGCTATCTCGCATCCCACACCCCGTATAGTTGAAGATTCAACTGTAGCCCCATAGGCTGAACCCATGAAATACTTCGGATTCCTGAGCTTCGGCCACTACTCGAACGGCGGCCGCCACGGCATCGCCGCCGCCGAGTCCCTTCACCAGGCGATCGACCTGTCCGTCGCCGCCGACGAGCTCGGCGTCAACGGCGCCTTCTTCCGCGTTCACCACTTCGCCCCGCAAGCGGCCGCGCCGATGCCGCTTCTCTCCGCCATTGCCTCGCGCACGAAGGCCATCGAGGTCGGAACCGGCGTCATCGACATGCGCTAGCGCATGTCTGAGTTATGGCGTTGGACGGAACACCTATTGCTTGCGGGCACGCGCAGCCCGCAGTCCGTTGGCGATGACGACGACTTCGGCGACCTCGTGCACGAGGACGACCGCTGCCAGGCCGAGCACGCCGGTGATCGCCAGCGGCAGCAGCACAGTGATGATCGCCAAGGACAGCACTATGTTCTGGTTGATGATCCTGCCGCCGCGGCGGGCGTGGCGCAGAGCCTGCGGGATGAGGCCGAGGTCGTGGCCGGTGAAGGCGACGTCGGCGGACTCGATCGCGGCGTCGGAGCCGGTCGCGCCCATCGCGATGCCCACGGTCGCCCTGGCCAGGGCGGGCGCGTCGTTGATGCCGTCGCCGATCATCGCGGTCGGCGACGTCTCCGAGAACCCGGCGACGATGCGAGCCTTGTCCTCGGGACGCAGCTCGGCGTGCACGTCGCCGATCCCGGCCAGCTTCGCCAGCGCAGCAGCGGTGCGGAAGTTGTCGCCGGTGAGCATGCTCACCTTGACGCCCTGGTCGCGCAGGGTCCGCACGACCTCGGGGACCTCGGGGCGCAGCTCGTCGCGGACGCCGATCGCCCCGGCCAGGAAGCCGTCGACGGTGACGAGCACGCAGGTCTGCCCCTCGGCCTCCAGGTCCTCGACCCGGGCCTTGAGCGGACCGGCGTCGATCCAGCGCGGACTGCCCACCGCCACCCTGCGGCCGTCGACCAGGCCACCGATGCCGTGCCCGGCCTCCTCGGCCACGTCCTGCGCGGCGGGGGTTCCCCGGCCCGCGGCGGCGATGGCGGCGGCGAGTGGGTGCGTCGAGTGCTGCTCCACGGCGGCAGCCCAAGCAAGCACCTGCGCATCGTCGAACCCATGGGCGGCGACGATGGCGGTTACCTCGGGCCGGTTGCGGGTCAGAGTGCCGGTCTTGTCCACGGCCAGGTGCCGGATGCCGCCGAGGCGCTCGAAGGCGGCCCCGCTCTTGATGACGACGCCGAACTTGGTCGCCGCGCCGATCGCGGAGACCACGGTGACGGGCACCGCGATCGCCAGCGCGCAGGGGCTGGCCGCGACGAGGACGACCAGGGCGCGGGTGATCCAGGTCTCCGGGTCGCCGAGCAGGGACCCGAGCACGCCGACGAGGACGGCGAGGACCATCACGCCGGGCACCAGCGGGCGGGCGATCCGGTCAGCGATCCGGGCTCGGTCGCCCTTCTCGGCCTGGGCCTGCTCTACCAGCTCCACGATCGTGGTCAGCGAGTTGTCGGTGCCCGCGGCGGTCGCCTCGACCTCCAGCACGCCGGCGCTGTTGATCGCGCCCGCCGACACTGCTTCTCCGGGCGCGACCTCGACCGGGATCGATTCACCGGTGATCGCCGAAGTGTCCAGGCTCGACCGACCCGAGCGGACCAGCCCATCGGTCGCGACCCGCTCGCCAGGGCGGACCAGCAGCACGTCGCCGACGGCGATCTCCCTGGCCGGGACCGAGGCGGAGGTCCCGTCACGCAGCACGGTCGCGGTCTCCGGCACGAGCTTCAGCAGCGCGCGCAGCCCGCCGCGGGCGCGGTCCATCGCCTTGTCCTCCAGGGCCTCGGCGATCGAGTAGAGGAACGCCAGCGCGGCCGCCTCCTCGACGTAGCCGAGGATCACCGCGCCCACGGCGCTGATCGTCATCAGCAGCGCGATCCCGAGCTTGCGCTTCACAACGAGATTCCGGATCGCACCGGGCACGAACGTGTACGCGCCCAGCAGCAGGCCCGCCCAGAACGCGACCAGCGCCGCGATGTGCAGCCCCGACCACTCCAGCGCCAGGCCGGTGCCGAACGCGACGCCGGAGAGGATCGGCACGACCAGGCCGGGATCACGCCACCACGGGCGCTCTGCCTCTTCTGCCTCGTCCGCGGGGCTGGTCGTTGGCTCGTCGCAGCCGCAGGCGGCGCTCACGAGGCGTCCCCCGAACTGCTCGCGGCGCAGCAGCCCGGCACCGAGCAGGCCGGGTCGATGCACGGCGCGCTCTCGTCCACGGCGAGGGTCACATCGACCAGTGCCGTCAGCGCCGCGGCCAGGTGCGGGTCGGCGATCTCGTAGCGAGTCTGGCGGCCCTCGGGCTCGGCGACCACGATCCCGCAGTCGCGCAGGCAGGTCAGGTGGTTGGACACGTTCGAGCGGGTCAGCCCCAGCTCGCGCGAGAGCACCGCGGGGTGGCTCGGGCTGTCGAGCAGGGACATCAGGATGCGGGAGCGCGTCGGGTCGGCCATGGCCCGGCCGAGCCGGTTCATGACGTCAAGACGCGAAGCAATGGTCAGCATGCACTGAACTATACAGTAGCTGCTGACCTAATGTCCAGTTGTCGCCGCTGCCGCACGCGCTGCGCGCGCTTGCCCTCGTGAGGCGTGATCACCTCTTGCGCCAGCGGGGCCACTTCGGCATCCCGCGGCCCTTCCAGGTCTCCACGAGACCCGCAACCCAGCGGACGGACGCGAAGACCCCGTAGCCGGCCCCGGCGAGGCCAGTGCCGACCACGAGCCACCGACCGATGCCGAGCCACACGCTCACGTCCACGTCCAGCGCCCACTGAACACCCGTGATGAGCCCGGCGATGCCCATCCAGAGACCGGCGACGACCATGGCCACCGGCAGGAGAACGAGGCACATCGCGGCGGCGGACCAGAGCTGTCGCGCCTCCAGCTTCGCCGTCGCGGCGATGATCCGCTCCGCCCGCGCGTTCGAGGCGTCGAGGCTCGCGGTCATCGTGGCCTAGGCCTCCCCGGCGACCTGCTCGACAGCCTTCTCGACCCGTTCCTCGGTGCGCTTCTCGATCCGCTGGACCGCGCCGCCGACCTGGCTCACGAGCTTCTGGTTCGCTGTGACCTGCGCCTTCAGACCCTCAATCGCCGAGGCTGCGCCCCTGCATGAGCAGTATCCGACGCAGATGAACCCGGGTACGCCTCTGCCGATCCTCCCGCACTCGCCGGGCCTGCGCAGCCGCATCTGGTACGGTGCTGCAACCAACGCTTCGGCGATCCAGGCGGCGCGTGATGGCGTGAACCTCATGAGTTCGACCCTGGTCTTCGAGCACGGTGACAAGCCTTTCGGGGACATTCAGGCCGATCAGCTGCGCGCCTACCGCCGCGCCTGGCGCGAGGCTGGTCATGACTGGACGCCGCGCGTGTCCGTGTCGCGCTCGATCTTCCCGCTCCTGTCCGAGCGTGACCGCGGCCTGTATGGGCTGAGCGCCTCGGGCGACCAGGTCGGCCACCTCGACTCGGGCATCGCCACCTTCGGGCGCACCTACGCAGCCGACCCCTCGACGCTCATCAAGCAGCTGAGTCAGGATCGCGCCCTCGCGGAGGCTGACACCCTCCTGTTGACCATCCCCAATCAGCTCGGATTCGAGGAAAACTGGTCGATCATCCGCAACTTCGCCGACTATGTTGCCCCCGCGCTCGGGTGGGAGCCTGCCCGTCCGGGTCTCCTCCCGACGGGCTACGACATCGACGAGGCCGTGGCTGAGTAACGGGGAGCGGGAGCGCAGTGGGTGCCTGAGCGTTCGTTCACGTGGGCTGCACAAACGTGACGTTACCAAGCGTCAGCGATCATGACTGAACGTCTGCGCCCTCGAGGAGCGCAGGCCCGCTAACGTCGCAAGCGTCAAGCCGGGGTGGGGGAGGGAGTCCCCACCCCGGTTTCACTTTCTGTGTGTGCTGTCCTACACTAATTGGACAGTATCCACGCAAGACAACGAGGTCTCTTCGTAATGGCTCGACGCTCCAAGGGCGCGGTGTCAATCAATCCGCGGTCCGCTCAGAATATGTCCACCCGACAGGCAGATTTCTCTAAGAAGAAGGGGAAAATCAGTCCAGTCAAGGCTTTTGGTGCTATTGGTGCGCTGATCTGCATCGTGGCATCCCTTTTTATTCAGCTGCCAGGCCTGGATGTGTCAGGCACTCGCATGTTCGGTATCTTCCTGGCGGCGATTTTGCTGTGGGTGACGGAGGCGGTGCCGCTCGCGGGCACGGCGGTCCTGGTCATTTTCCTGGAGGTCCTGTTCATTTCGGACCACGCGCTGCTGAGCGTGGGTGAGGGTGCCCCGGCGTACACGAAGTTCTTCGGGGCGCTGGCTAACCCGGTCATCATCCTGTTCCTGGGTGGCTTCATGGTGGCCGACGGTGCTGCCAAGTACAAGCTGGATCGCGCCCTGTCGGCGGTCCTCCTCAAGCCTTTCATGGGCAAGCCGCGCCTGACGGTTATGGGCGTCATGCTGATCACCGCGATTATGAGCATGTTCATGTCGAATACGGCGACCACGGCGACGATGTTCGCCGTCATGATGCCGGTCATCATGGCCCTGCCCGAGGGCAAGGCGCGCACAGGTATCGCCCTGTCGATCCCCGTGGCCGCGAACGTCGGCGGTATGGGCACACCGGTTGGCACGCCCCCGAACGCGATTGCCCTGGGCGCGCTGGAGAACGCGGGCGTCACAGTGACCTTCCTGCAGTGGATGCTCGCGGCCGTGCCGCTCATGCTGGTGCTTCTGGCCCTGTCGTGGGCGTTCATCGCGTGGCGCTACATCCCCTCCGATGCAAAGTTCGATATCGACACGTCGGCGCGCTTCGAGAAGTCCCGTAACGCGATCATCTTCTACTCGGTTGCGGGTCTGACGATCCTCCTGTGGATGACGGAGTCGCTGCACCACATTTCGGCCAATGTCGTCGGCTTCCTGCCGGTCGTCGTCCTCCTCATGACGAAGGTGATGAGCGGTGACGACTTGCGCGCCCTGGATTGGCCGGTCCTGTGGTTGGTCGCGGGTGGTATCGCGCTGGGATCGGGAGTGTCTGCGACGGGCCTCGACAAGTGGATGCTCGGTTCGATCCAGTGGGCCTCGATCCCCGGTGTCCTCCTGATCTTCGTGTTGGCCCTTGTGGGCTGGGTGACCTCGAATGTCATTTCGCATTCGGCGTCGGCGAACCTCTTGATCCCGATGGGTATGGGCCTGGCGGCGACGGTGTCCACGAGCGCCGCGGAAATCGCGATCGTCATCGCACTGGGCTGCTCGCTGGGCATGTGCCTGCCGATTTCGACCCCGCCTAACGCGATCGCGTACTCGACGGGCACGACCCCCACCCGTGAAATGGCGGTCGTCGGCATTGTTGTCGGCGTCGTCGGCATTATTCTCCTGGCGTTTGTGGCACCGCTGACCTGGGGATTTATCGGGGTGATGTGACGTGTCCATGGACGAGGCCGTGGTCGGCTCGGGCGCGAACGGTCGCCCCAGGCCGGGGCTGGCCCACGGGTGGACGCAGGGTCCCGCGCAGGAGGATGCCTCGGTCATGGCGCGCACGGATGTGCGCTGCGGAGGTCACCGCGCGGGGTACCCGATTCATATGCTGGTGATCGGTGACGATTCGCGGCATATCGCGGCCCCGGTAACCAGGGACCTGTCGCACGCGTTCCCGCGCTTGTGCCTGGATCGAGTGGACGGCATTGGGGACTTGGCGGCCTACGAGGCGAGCCTGCGCCCCGGCGATCATGTGCTGATGGGTCTGGTGACCTCGGAGGTTTCCGACATTGACGCGATGATCGAGTATGCGGCGTCGATTCCCGTGCTGACACGCGTGCAGTGGGTGGTCGTCACAGATAAGTCCGAGCATCGTGACCTCACGGGCTGCATGCAGTCGGGGGCGCTGTCCTCGGTGTTGAAGGCGCCGTGGACGGTGCCGCTGCTGGCGGGCCAGGCGTATTCGACGATGGTGCGTTACCTGAGCGGGTGCGGCTATTCGCAGCGCCAGATCCGCAACCTCATCGCGGATCCGCCGCCGTTCGCCGTCCAGGGTCCGCTGTTGGAGGGCCTGGACCGTGACGAGCGCGAGGTTGTCATGGAGCTCCTTGCGGGCGTCGAGCGGGTGCTCGGCCAGCGTCCGCGACTCATTATCCCGGAGGGGACGCAGCTGGTCACGCAGGGTCAGCCGGTGGGTGCCGTGTACCTGGTGCTTGACGGGCAAGTGTCCCTGCACAGGGATTCCCCGCAGGGCGAGGTGCTCGCGCACTTGGCGACGTCGGGCCCGCTCATTGGCCTGGTGTCGCTGGCCAGGGCGGAGGACGCGTTCTTCACGGGCGAGACGGCGACCGAGGCGACGGTCGTGCGCCTGACGACTGAGCAGCTCCAGATCGTCATCTCCGAGGACCCGTCGATTGGTGGAACCTTGACGGCCTTGGCGATTCGTTCGCTGACGCGCCGCCTCATGCGCGCCGAGGACCTTCACTTGCAAAACGCGATGCTCGCCGAGGACCTTGAGGCCCAGAAGGAGGCCCTGGCGGCCACCCTTGAGGACCTGCGCGCGACCCGCGCTGAGCTGGTCGAACGTGCGCGCTTCGCGATGCTCGGTGAGCTGAGCGCCGGTATCGCCCACGAGCTCAACAACCCGGTGACCGCCCTCGTGCGCGCCGCCAAACACCTGCACGAGGACGTCGATGCGGCCCTCGCAGCCCCAGCCACGGCCTCGTCGAGGGAGGCCATGTCCCGGGCGTTGACCGCGCCCCCGCGCTCCACGTCGGTCGAGCGCGCCCTTATGAAGGAGCTCCTGCCCGTCGTCGGTGACCGCACGCTCGCGCGTCGGCTCGTGCGCGCGGGGATCCAGGGGGCGGACGGTGCGCGCGCGCTCGCACAGATCCCGGGAGGCATCGACGCGTACGAGGCCGGGGCGCGCCTGGGTGGGTCCCTGCGCTCGGTGCTCGCCGCGGGTGATCGCGTCATCGAGCTCACCCAGTCCCTCAAGGGGTATGCACGCCCGGACGCCGAGGATCTCAAGCCTGTGGACGTGCGCGAGGGCATTGACGACGTGCTGCGGCTGACCGCCCACAGGGTACGGGGTATCCGCATCGACTGCGACTACGAGGACGTGCCGCTCGTGCGCGCGCATCCCGCGAAGCTGCAACAGGTGTGGACGAACCTCATCGTCAACGCGGCCGAAGCCATCGAAGACGAGAACGCCGACTTGATCGCGGCGGCGGAGGCGTCGGGCGGCGTGCCTGAGCTGCCGGCACGCGGCGAGGCCGAGGCGTTGATCCGCATCACCGTGCGGCCGACGCCCGAGGGAGTTGCCATCACCGTGTGCGATAACGGTCCGGGTATCGACCCGGGAATTGTTGACAAGATTATGGAGCCGCACTTCACCACTAAGGCGGGGCGCGTCCGATTCGGGCTGGGTATGGGCATGTCCATCGTCCGAAGCATTATCGCCGATCACGGGGGAACACTCGTGATCTGCTCTCACCCGGGGTCCACCACTATGAGGATCTCGTTGCCCACTCAACCACAAGAGGAGGAATCATGACCCTGACAATCCTGTCCCTCGAGGACGAGGCCGACGTGCGAGACGCGCTCGAGCGTGATCTTGAAGAGTTTTGGGACAAGATCCGGCTTGAGGTCGCCGAAGACGTCGACGACGCGTGGGCCGTGATTGATGAGATCGTCGAGGATGGGGACGAGCTGGCCCTGGTTCTCTCGGACCATCGCCTGCCCGGTAAGTCGGGTGTGGATTTCCTCGTGGAACTCATGCAGGATGATCGTTTCACCGCGACCCGAACGGTGCTGGTCACCGGTCAGGCCGACCAGTCCGATACGATCCGCGCGGTTAACCATGCGGGCCTGGATTACTACATCGGTAAACCGTGGGACCCCGAGGAGCTGCGCAACACTGTGCGCGACCAGCTGACGGAGTATGTCCTCGAGGCTGACATTGATCCCTTGCCGTACGTGACCGTGCTCGATGGTGTGCGTGTCATGGAGGCGATTCGCTGAGTGTGAGTGCGGGGCCGCCGCTCGACCGTTGTTGGTCGGGCGGCGGCCCCGCACTATGCGTCTGTGAGAGAGACGAGGCCGTGGTCGCGTTGCGCTGATGGGAGTGTTCGCTGGTTTCCTGGTGCTTGAACTCGGCGGATGAGGCAGAACCCCAGTCCCCGCTAGGGGGACTGGGGTTCCTATCAAGCGTTGCCTCTCAGAGCAACCCTTTTCCTGATTGAGGGTTTAATCAGGAGAAGAGGCCAAGAATGGTACCAACAAAGGTGAGGAACGCGTTGATAACTGCGGTGATCTGCTCAAACATCGCTGCTTCTTTCTTCTGGTCAGCTCCCAGTCCACCTGGAGGGCTTGGTTCGTCGAAATTTCGTCTCCGGAGGCCTTAAATATATCTAAAGGTGATCGCGTGGTCAAGTTTTACACCCGTTATCTTTTCGTGATTTTTAGCTGAGGGATTTGAGTTATTTCTTTCATTTCATACGAGTGTAGTTTTGTTATATTTACTCGTAATACGTACATTCGCGCTTTATTTGCGGGGTAAGTGTGGGTCGCGTTTTGCAGTTGTGGCAAGTGGTTGCAAAACCGAGCTAGAAGAGATGGTCGTCACTATATTCCTGACCAATAGGTCAGTTGAGCGTGATGTGCCCGGAATCTGCGTCGGTGCCCGCGCCTGGCATACGATCCGCTGAGGCTAGGTGAAGGGCCGCCACTCGACCGTGGATGGTCGAGCGACGGCCCTTCGTTATCGTGTTGCCAGTGGCCGGGGGATAGTGCGAGGCTGGCACTTCGCTGCCCGTCTCGCCCTATCGTCCCTTACCGGTGCAGGAGCAGCGCAGTGTCGATGGTGCGGCGAGGCAAGCGTGTCACGTGGTGCATGATGCGGGCGGCTTGCGCCCGATCTCCGTGCGCCTCGCGTAGCGCGGCACCAGCGAGCTGGTGAAGCTCCTCGTACCTGTGTGTCGTCGCGTATGACGGCTTGCGTCGGCTGGTGAAGAAGCGGGCCGTCGCCCACAGGAGAAAACCGACGAGGTAGGCAGCGAGGCCCACGCCGACGACGCCGAGAACTGCGGTGGTGCTCATCGCTCGTGCCCCGATTCGGTTGTTGCCCCGCGCGTCGCGGATGCCTCCCTCGTGGCGGAATCGGATGCCGAGGCCTCGTCCGGCTGGAACTGCGTGGTGCCCGGTCGGGATGACATCGGGTAGGAGTGTCTCGTGCCGACCTGTGGTGCGGCCGAACCAGGATGCGCCATCGGGTAGGGGCTGGAGGTGAGCGGGGCGGCGGGTTCACTGCACACGAGGATCTGGGCGACGTCGATGGGCAGCCCTGCGGCCGAGGAGACGTATCGGATCGTCGGTACGATCCCGATCATGGGGATGAGCCGGTGAATGTGCTCCATGAGCAGGGGTTCGTCCTGCCGGATGCGCTCGAGGTCGAACCCGTAGAGCTGTACCAGGCGCTCGCGCTCCATCTGGAGGTTCTTTTCGCGCACGCCCGTGACGACCGCGTAGAACATGGGCGCGAGCATCAGGAAAAAGAAGATGACGAAGAATACGACAAGGGTGAAGGGCAGTGCGTCGTTATGCATGATCGGTGTAGAGGGAGAGGAGGGTATTGATGGTGGCAGCGGGGAGCAGGGTCTTGCGGCGCAGCTCGCGGGCGGCTTTCGTGCGGTCGCCGTCCGTGTCGGCCAGGACTTGGCGTACGAGGGGGTCGAGCTGCGAATAGCGGGTGTTGAGAGATCTCCGCTTGAATTGGGTGCCAAGTGCCTTTCCGAGTGGCGACACAAGCACGATAAATATCATCATCATGATCATGAAGATGAAGAACAGTGTCGAGCTGGCTTCGTATGTCACGGGCGCGCCTCCTTCCAGATCATCCGCTCAGTGCGGTCCAGGTGTCACGCGTGGCGAACCCGTCTCGTACCGTGCGGTAGATGTATGCGCTACCACCATCCTATGGGCTATCGGGGCGCGGGTCTAGTTTCGGAGGAAGGCGCGAGAAACGGGAAAAACTTGCCCAGAACCTCCCGGTGGAACCTGCGATAACGCTGTCATAGTGGATGACACAGGGGTCGGAGCAGGCCTCGACGATGGTGAAGCAGCGGCCCAGGCTGTCAGCCTCTGGCACGCGGGTTGCCCGGATCATTACACATGGTAATGCCCTCGAAACCAGCGGCACCCAGCACCTGGAAGATGTCGTCGAGGAGGACCATTGGCTCGGCTGTGCCCGCCGCGAACTCTGGGTGGCGGATCTCGATGGCGGCCATGCCGCGAGGGTCCGAAACGGGTTCGGTGTCGAACTTCTCCGACAGCAGCTGGTTCGCTTCCTCCAGGTCGGCAGGGGAGCCGAACGCCCAGGTCACGGCCTTGTTGCCCGCGCCCGTGGGGGTGCGATGAATGTACATGCGGGTCATGAGGATGCGTCGACCGTGGCGCGGGAACACGTCACCCACGCGCATAAACAGGGCGATGTCGGCCAGCTCCCCACCCAGCGACGAATCCACGAGCGCGTACCCGTAGGCGCCGATACCGCGCAGGGTCAAGGCGTCCGCGAGAAGCCCGATGACCTCATCCCCGAAGGGCTCGGGCTGGAAGTACACGCCCTCGCCGACCTTCGGCGCATTCGGGCCGAGCAGTGTGATCTCGAAGCCGGCGTCCGCCAGCGCGTCCCGAACGAGCGCCACGTTGTGCTCCGGGAAGGGATGCAGCGCGGCCGCGTTCGCGGCGATGCGCTCGATGAACACGTAGGTGGAAAAACCAAGCTCAGCCATACATACATTGTAAGCGCGTGTCAAGCTCCGCATGCGACGAGGCCGTGGCACCCCGGGCGGTCAGGTGACCACGAGGGGAGACCACGGCCTCGTCAATGAAAACGGGTCAGCGCAGACACAGCCCCTGCTCGTGGAGAACCTCCATGATAGGAGAGACGTGCGCACCGCCCACGCCGATGTTCGTGGCGACCAGGTGCGAGAAGGACTCGAGGCGCGACCCCGAGCGCAGGTCGTAGTACTCGGTGACCTCGCGGTCGTAGTCGGCGAGCGTCTCGGAATAGGATTCGACGCGCGGGTACGTGTTCTGTGCGGTCATGACAGAGCGGGGCATGCGCGGCTTCTGGCCGGGCTCCTGGTCCGGGTGGCCGACAAGCAGGCCGACGATCGGGAAGGTCAGCTCCGGCAGCTCCAGCGCCTTCACGACGGTGCGCGGATCGGCGAGGATCGAGCCGAGGTAGACGGTGCCCAAGCCCATCGACTCGGCGGCCACGACCACGTTCTGCGCGGCCAGGAGCGCATCCTCAAGGGCCGTGAGGAATAGGTTGATCGACCCCAGGGCCTCCGAGGAGATACCCTGCTCGGCGCGGATGCGGCTGTTGCGGTACAGGTCGGCCACGAAGATGAACAGATCGCCCTTCGTGCCGCCCACGTAGGGCTGGCCGGAAGCGGCGCCGATCGCCTCACGCACCTTGGGGTCGGTGATGTGCAGGATCGTGCAGGACTGCAGGAACGAGGAGGTGGCGGTGTGGCGGGCCACGTCCATCAGCGTGGTAACCTCGGCCTCGGTGAGAGGCTGATCCTTGTAGGCGCGGATCGTGCGGTGGGCGAGCTGGCTCGCAATCGTCTCGTTTGTCATGCGTTCATTCTACGATTGGGTGCGTGAAACAAATAGATCCCTTCGGACCTTTTGCGCTGGCAGCAAACGTCACGCCCGTCGCCGTGCCCTCCCCGGCCGGCGAACTGAGCGGCCTGCTGACCGGCCCGAGCGCACCCGCCCTCGTCGACGGTACCCCCGCGATTTCCGCCGCCTCGGCCCCGGACGCAGCGGGGGAGAACCGCGCGCTCCTCGTTCCCGGCTACACGGGATCCAAGGAGGACTACGCGCCCGTCCTGCCCTTCCTGGGGAAGGCGGGCTGGGACGTCCTCGCCTATTCGCAACGAGGCCAGGGCGGGTCCGCCGCGCCCGCCGGCCTGGGTGCGTACGGGATGAGCGACTTTGTCGGTGACCTCATCGCCGTCGCCGAGGCCTGGGCTGGGACCACGGGGCGCGTGCACCTCGTGGGACACTCCTTCGGCGGCATCGTCGCGCGCGCGGCAGTCGTCGCCCGGCCTGACCTCTTCGCCTCCGTCACCCTGTTCTGCTCGGGTCGCGTCGTCTACGACTGGATGAACACCCTGCCGATCCTTGACCCCCTGCCCACGGGTCCCGGCGCGCGTGAGCAGGTGCTGCGCGCCTACTTCCCCGACATGAACTTTGACGAACCCGGCGTCGGATGGGCCGAATTCCAACGTGTTCGCGCACTGGACACGGCCTCGGAAAACCTGGTCGGCATCGCCCGTATCCTCTCCCAGCTGCGCCCCGACACCCCCGCGCTGGCGGCCACGGGCGTGCCCGTGCACGTGCTGTACGGGGATCAGGATGAGGTGTGGCCGCCCGCCTGGTACGCGGAGGAGGCCTCGGATTTGGGTGCGCGAGAGAGTGTCATCCGCGGTGGCGCGCACAGTGCACAGCTGCAGTTCCCGCAGCAGTGGGCGGATCTCGCGCGAGCATTCTGGGTGGACGTGGAGTCGGGGGCGCTGGTCTGGTCCCTGTGACGCGTGTGTACGTTGTCCCAAAAGCTGGCATCGTGACGCATCGTTGTAAGGTCCGCTGCCTATGATGGAGATATGAACAAGCGTTCCATCCTCACCGCAGTGCTCGCACTCGGCCTGGGCGTCACCGCCCTGACCGGCTGCTCCGACAACACCGGCGCCAACTACGTGACGCCCAGCAACGTCGAGACCATCCAGAACACCATCGCCGAAATCGGCGACCAGGGTGTCAAGGTCCCCGAGAAGCGCGACCTCAAGGTCACGCTGCCCGAGTCTGACAAGGCAGCCGACTACAAGGTTGAGGTCTCTGACCCCGAGACCCTCTCCGTTGGCAAGCCCGAGAAGAACGTCATCACCCTGCATCCCCTCAAGGTGACCGGTGAGGACGCGGACCCCGTCACCGTCACCGTTACCGACAAGGACGGTATCACCACCGACTTCAAAGTGACCGTGACCGAGGGCGCCAACTGATCTGGCACTATTGACACTGACCCTGTGAGGGCCCGGGATCGCCGCGATCCCGGGCCCTCACATATTGACACCCAATCGGGGTGCCTCACAGAGCATCGATAAACTCCCGCAGGGCACGTAGCGGCAACACCAGGTGGTTCTCCGCTCCGGGGCAGGGAACAAAGTTCGAGGACTGGTTAAGGTAGAACTCGCGTGCTCGGTCGTTAGCGCAATGGACGAGGAGCGCAGTGAATCCGACGTCGTTGCTCAGTCGATAGGTCCGCAGGAGGGCATCTGTGAGCAGGGCTGCGCCGATGCCTCGTCCTTGCGCGCGCAGATCGACGGCGAGGCGCGCAAGGAGGAGAACGGGGCATGGGTCCGGACGTCGTCGCGGCTTGAGAGACTCTGGGAGTTTGATGCGCTCCACGGATCCCGTGGCAAGGGCGTAAAACCCTAGCGTTTCCGGCCCCTGCGTAGCGACGAAGACGCGCGCGCTACCGGTCGCGTGGTGCTGCCATGCGAATCGGTGGAACCAGTCGTCGATCTCGGGGATCCCCGATTGGAAGCGTGATCGGTCATCCCTCCGCTCAAGGGGGCGAGGCTCCTGCAGGACTGTTGTGTACATCAGTGGTCGGAAGCGTTTGGTGCACTCAGGTTGATGTGAGTGCCGAAGGGCGAGGGGCGATCAAAGAGTTTGCGCAGCTTGGGGTCGTCCGTCGGTGAGGCCTCAAGGATTTCTTCGAAGCGGGCGTGGTCCTCTTCGTTCAGTATGAAGAAGCGCTGGTCGGCGAGACGCCGCTGTGCCTCCAATGTGGCGGCGGAGAGAACGAAATCGCTGATGCTGCGGGCGTCCTGTTCGGCCGCCCGACGGATGAGCGCGTCCTGTTCTTCGGTAAGACGCAGATCCAGGCGTCGTGTCTTTGTGCTGCTCATGTGAGCCTCTCTTTCGTCTGTACGGAAGTTATCCGTACATGGGCTAGCGTAGCATGATCCGGTGCCAGAGTTAATTGGCTCTTCGCATTTAAGGGTGTAGGAGGTGTCGGAGTGGGCCGGAGTGGGCCGGAGTGCAGGTGGTGGCGTGGGCGGCGTGCCCATCCCGCCGCCAGTAGGGCCCAGGTGCGCATGGAGGGGTGTGGCGGTGAGTGGTTCGGTGTGCCAGTTCCGCGTTTGTTCTTGTTTGTTGGGGCGCTGCACCCGATCCGTAGGCAATGCACCTCTTCTGTTCGGGTGCACCGCCACGTAACGGGTGCACCGCCACGTAACGGGTGCAGTGCCCCCGTGCTTGTGGCGGTTGTGGCGGCTGTCGGGGTTGCGGGGGTCTTCTGTGCTTGAGTTGTCTTCCGCTTGGGTTGTCTTCCGGGCTTGGGGTGTCTTCTGCTTGGGTCTTTGTGGCGCCTCATGTTGTGGTTCCTCAGACATGTCGCACGCAATTCCCCGACATGTATTTCAAACGTTGAAATCGCACCGTTGGAATTGCAACGTTTTGGGGTGCTGCACAAAGTTCGGGTATCCGAATTGCGTGCGAGTTTTGGTTGATGAGGCTCCCGAGGCGAGCTCCTGTGTTCGGTCGTCGTCCCACGACACTGTCCACAATCCCCGGGACGCTTCGAACACCACCCCCACACCCCAAAATGCGAAGAGCCAGTTAATTTCTTTTGTGTCTTTACAAGTGATGTGCGACATGCTGTTATGACACAGGCCCGGACTGGTTCACGACCAGTCCGGGCCTTCCCGTATTGATGAGGCGTCAGCGCAGGATGCGCGCCAGGAAGTCCCTGGTGGCCTGCTCGCGCGGGTCGTCGATCACCTGCTCCGGTGGGCCCTGCTCAACGATCTGGCCGCCGCGGAGGAACACGACGCGGTCGGCCGCCTGGCGAGCAAAACTGATCTCGTGCGTCGCCATGAGAATGGTCGATCCCTGAGCCTTGATTTCGCGCACGAGGTCCAAGACCTCGCCGACGAGCACCGGGTCCAGCGCAGCCGTGATCTCGTCCAGCAGAAGCAGCTCCGGGTTCGTGGCGAGCGCACGGGCAATCGCGACGCGCTGCTGCTGGCCGCCCGACAGGCGATCCGGATACTCCTTCGCCTTATCCTTCAGCCCGATGCGGTCCAGCAGCTCCAGGCCGCGCTCGTGCGCGCGGCCCTTCTTCCAGCCGTGCACCTTGCGGGCCGCCAACGTCACGTTATCCAGCACCGACATGTGCGGGAACAGGTTGTAGTGCTGGAACACCACGCCGATGCGCGCACGGATCTTATCCGCGTTCGCGCGCGGATCCGTGATGTCCTCGCCGCCCAAAAAGATCTGCCCGTCATCCACCCGCTCCAGCAGGTTGGCGCAGCGCAGCAGCGTCGACTTTCCCGAACCCGACGCGCCCAAAAGGACCACGACCTCGTGCGAAGCGACGTCCAGGTCCAGGCCGCGCAGCACGACGTTGTCGCCGAAGCGCTTGACGACGCCCACGGCACGCAGGACCGGGGTGGCCGACCGAGCGGCGTGCGCCGATGCCTCGTTCATTTCGATAACCGACATCAGACGGTACCTCCCATCTGCTCGCGCTTACGCAGCCGGGCCGTGTACCAGTCCGACAAGCGAATAAAGGGGAACGACAAAACGATGAACAGTAGGCCGGCAACCACGTACGACGTCATGTTGTAGGTCTTGGCCTGAACCATCTGCGCCGAGCGGATCGCGTCCACCGCGCCCAAGACCGAGATCAGGCCCACGTCCTTCTGCATCGAAATGAAGTCGTTCATCAGCGCGGGCGTCACCTTGCGGATCGCCTGCGGCACGATGATCATGCGCAGCGTCTGCCCGTGAGTCAGGCCCAGCGAACGGGCCGCGTAACGCTGGGATGGGTGCACCGAGTCGAGGCCGGCGCGCAGCACCTCGGCCACATACGAGGAATACGTCAGCACCAGCGCAACAGTGCCCAAAACAGCGGTCGGGATACGCGTCGTCGGATTGAGAGCGGGGATACCGAAGCCGATCAGGTAGAGGACCACCAGGAAAGGGACGCCTCGGAAAATATCCGTGTACGCCGCCGCCAGGAAACGGATCGGGAAGAACACGGGCCCGCCCAGCGTACGCGCGGCCGCCAGCAGCGTCGCGAACACGGCGACGCCGAGGACCGCGACCAGCAGGATCCGAATGTTCAGCCACAGGCCGGACAAGACCTGCGGGAAAGCCTGAACGAAGTACTTGCCGTTGAAGAAAGTGTTGCGGGTGGCCTCCCACCCGTCGGAGTTGACGACCACGGCGATGAGGATGCCCGCCACCACGATCGTGGAGGCTAGGGAGATGAGGACCGACCGGGTCGTCTGCTTGCGTCGATAAGCGCGCCGACCACGCTCCACCGCTGAAACGGGAGGCGTGGCCAGCGCGTCACTCGAGTAGTCACTCATGAGCCCGGGGCCTCACTTGAGGATCGGCACGTTCTGTGCCTCGTTCAGCCACTTCTCCTGCAGCTCGTCGAGCTTGCCGGACTCAGCCAGGCGATCAACAGCTGCGGAGACCGTGGGGGTCAGCTTCGAACCCTTGGGCAGGACGATGCCGTAGTTCTCGCCGTCCTGGGCGTCCGCGAACTGGCCGACGACCACACCGTTGTCAACCTGCGTGGCGATCATGTTGAACGCGGTGGGCAGGTCAACGACGATCGCGTCCACGCGGCCCGTCTGCAGGGCTAGAACCGTGTCGTCGGAGGAGTTGAACATCTGCAGCTTCTGGGACAGCCCGGGTTCCAGGGTGTCGGACGCGAACTGCTGCGACGTCGTGCCCGCCTGGACGCCGATCAGGACGTCCTTCAGGTCCGCGATAGACTTCGCATCGGCGGCGGGGGTGCCGGCCTTGGCGATGATGGCCTCGGAGGTCGTGTAATACGGGGACGTGAAGTCGACGGCGTTACGACGCTCGTCGGTGATGGAGAACTGCTGAATGTTCAGATCCCAGTCCTTCGCACCGGGAGTGATCGACGATTCGAAGGTGGCGCGCACCCACTGGACGTTGTCCGCGTTGTAGCCGAGTTCCTCGGCTAGGGCGTAGATGACGGCCGACTCGTAGCCTTCGCCCGAGGCCGGGTCGTTGTTCAGGATCCACGGCGAGTAGGCGGGATCGGAGGTGGCGACGGTGAGCTTGCCTTCCGTCACGGTCGGCAGGGCACCGGGGCCGTAGGTCTGCTCGGCGTCGGCGGAAGACGATGAGCTCGTACCGCCCGAGCAGGCGGCCAGGCCGAGGGCCGCGAAGGCGGCGACGGCAGCGAGGGAACGGACAGAGCGGCGCATGGGGCCTCCCAGTGACGTGGGGGGATCCCGCCGTGATCGGCGGGTCTGACCTGTTGAGAGTATCGACGCTCCGACGGGCATGCTGGCGTCGTTTCAAAGCACGAAACAATGGAACAAGGTAGGGGAGAGGAAACGTTGCAAGTGCGGGGAAAACAAACGATAGGGGAATGGGACACAGTGACGCGCAGATGTGGAAAGGGACCGGGCCGCGTGGGCCCGGTCCCTTTCCGTCAGGTCACTTCTGGAACTTGTCCTTCAGACCGGAGGCAACCTCGGTCGCCTTGTCCTTGGCGACCTCAACGATCTTCTCGACGTTCTCTTCGCCGATCGTTTCCTTGGCCTTCTCGAAGCCCTCTTCAGCCTGCTTCTTCAGATCTTCCAGACCCATGTGTCCTCCTTAGAAAAAACCGCTCGAATGTTCCGGGCGGATGCGATCATCCTAGGGGTGTGTGCACGTGAGTGCGCTGTGAACGGGTGGGGCGCGAGACCTATGGCGTTAATCAGCGGGGACACGTCGGTTATGCGACACTCCAAACGAAGAGAAAGATCCGCTGAACGGCAAGGAAACGACAGGGTCAGCGCGAGGCCGAGTAGCGCACGCGCCCGGACACGACGGTCTCGACGACGCGCCCGGCGCCGTGGCGGGCGACGGTGTCGATGGTGTCCACGATCGAGGTGACGGGCACGTCGACGACGCACATGTCGGCGACCGCGCCCGACTGGAGCTGACCCAGGCGGTCGGGCCCCATCGCCAGGCCCATCGCGGTAGCACCGCCCAGGGTCGCTGCCTGCAGGAGGCGGCGCGCCAGATCCTGATCCTCATACCCCTGAGCTCGCGCCAGATCGAAGAGGAGAGCGACGTCCTCAAGCAGGTCGAGGGAGGGGGAGGATGACAGGGAGTCCGTGCCCACTGCGATCATGTTGCCCTCGGTGAGGTAGGCGGCGACGGGCGGTGCATCCAGGCCGATCACCCGATTCGAGCGCGGGCACAGTGCCACGGCCGTCTGCCGGGCGCGCAGCCGTCTGCGGTCGTCGGCGCGCATGTACACGCCGTGTGCGACGTGGCAGTCGGGTCCGAGGACGCCCAACTGATCGACAAACTGCGTCGAGGAGAAGCCGCCGCCGCGTGAACGCATCGCCGTGAACGACGAGGAGTGCTCACTCTTCCACAGGTCGGCCAGGGCGGTTGTGCGCGTCTCAGACCATTCGGCCTCGGAGTGGGACTCGCCCAGGTGAATGTGGATGCGCATGCCGCGACGCCTCGCCATGTCGGGCAGGTCCAGCAGAGGCTCGGCGTCGAGGGAGTAGGGGGCGTGCGGGGAAATACCCACGCCCGGAGGGGTCGGCATCGCGTCCAGAGAAGCGGAGACCTCGCGCTCGCCGCGAGCCTTCCACTCCTCGTTCGACCAGCCCATGACCTCCCAGTAGGCGACGCCGTGCAGCCCAGCGTCGTGCAGCGCCGAGGCCGCGGCGGCGTCCGTCACCACGTCGGCGGCAGCGGTCGTGCCGCTTCCTAGGAGCAGCCGCGCGCCTTCGGCTGCGTCGCCTCCCCAGTCCAGGCCGCCCGCGTCGTAGACCTCGTCGAAAGCGCGCGCCCAACTGTCGAAACCGCGGTACTGCCCGGCTCCCACGGACGCCATACCCGTGTACTGCAGGTGCGTGTGCGCATTAACGAGGCCGGGGAGCAGCACGCCGTCGAAGTGGCGTTCGGTGAAGGAAAGGCCACGCTGCGTGAGCGTGTCGATAACCCAGCCGCGCGCTCCCACGTGCTCGATGCGCCCGTCGCGCACGGCAACAGCGCCGTCGAGGATCGAGGGGGCGGTGATTGGGATGACCATGCCGGCGGACCAGACGACCACGTCGCTCATGGGGGACCTTTCGGTGGGGGACGCTGACTAACAGTGTAGGAGTGGGGCGGGCGCGCCCGCCCGCAGGTGGGCGTGAGCTGCGACTATGACAGGGACAGCGCACGCAGCGCAGCCGCCGCGACCGCGTCGTCGGCCTCGCGCGGCAGGTCGTGCACGCCGGGGGCCAGCTCGCTGCCACGGGTGAGGAGCTCGCGCAGGGACGCCAGCTGCACGCCGAAGCTCATGTCCATGATCTCGATGGGGTTTCCCTCACCCGCCGTGTAGTTGATACCCTCCCCGCGCTCGAGGACGCGCAGCGTCTTACCGGAGGGGCTGGTGAGGGCCTGCACGTGGGGATCACCCGACTCGGCCATGATCCAGGAGGCGGCCACGGCCTCGTCGATGGACACCTCCCCGTCGACGCCGCCGGCGACCGTGACGATTGCGCCGTCCGGAGCGGCCTCCAGCGCGCTCAGCGGGATTGTCGCCCGCTCGCCCGTCGCGGAAATCAGCATGCCCGCGCTCGGGACAGCATCCTCCAGCGAGGCAACCGTGAAACCGTCCATCGACGCCTGCAAGGCGCGCACGGGATCCAGCTCCACGACGGTCACGCGGGCACCGAGCGCCGCGCCGAAACGCGCGCAGCCGCGGCCCACGTCGCCGTAGCCGATGACGACGACGCTCATCCCCGCCACGGGCGCGCCTCCGCCGCGCGGGTCAATCAGGTCCAGGATCGTCGTCCAGCACGACTGACCCGTCCCGTAGGCGTTGTCAAACAGGGTCTTTGACCGCGCATCGTTCGAGGCCAGAACCGGAATGCGCAGGTCGAAAGAACGCAGGGGGCGCAGCCCCGAAGTGGTCTCCTCCGCCGCGCCGACCAGCGCGTCCAGAACGCCCGGGCAGCGTTCCGTATCGTGCGCCAGGCGGATCAGGTGAGAGCCGTCGTCCAGCAGGAATTCGCTGCGCTGAGCCAGGAAATCGCGCGCGAGCTGCCACTCTCGCTCGCGGGATGCGCTCGAGTCCGCGAACACGGGGATGCCAGCGTCGCGCAGCCTGGCCGCGACGTCCTCGCGGGTTTCCGACGCCCAGCCGAAGACGCTCACGCGCGCCCCGGCCTCGGCGAGCATGAGGGCCAGGGACGCCGTCTTCGGCTCCAGGACGAGAGAAAGCCCCACGCTCCTGCCCGCAACCAGGGGAGCCAGGGTGCGTGCCGCCGCCTCGGTGACGGGCATGTGGGTGCGCGCCCACTCGATGCGCCCCTCGTCGCCGGGACCCGTGATGGTGCGCCCGTCGGGGGCGACGACCGCCCGGAAGGTGCCTCCGGGAGCCAGGACTGTGATCGCCCCGAGCCTGGGGGTCGCGTCCTCCTCGAGCGCGAACACGACCGGGGGCGAGGCCGGGGTTCCCTCGGCGTCCGACAGCGGGCCCACGTACGCACCGAACGCGCGCAGCAGGGCGGCCAGCGTCGGGTCGTCCGTCGCGAAGGAACGCCCCGCGATGAGCATATTCGTGGCCCGCGCGTAGGCGCGTAGCAGCAGCTGAGCGGCGAGGGGATCCAGGACGGCAGTCATGCGTCAAACGTAGCAACTGCGGTACCTGCGCGTCCCCGCGAGTATGCGCGAGGACTCCTCGCGGGTATACAAAAGGGACCGGGCCCTGCGGCCCAGCCCCTTTCGTCAGATCACTTGCCGAGCTTGTCCTTGGCCTTGTCGGCAACCTCTTCAGCCTTGCCCTTGGCGGCGTGGGTGGCTTCCTTGGCCTTGTCCTTGGCCTCGCCAGCCAGTTCGGTGAGCTTGTCCTTGGCTTCCTCGGCCTTCTCCTTGGTCGCGTCGACGACCTTCTCGATGTTCTCTTCAGTCTGCTTCTTCAGATCTTCCAGACCCATGGTGCTCTCCTTGGAGTAATGCCGTTCTGACAGTCAGAATGGACAAAACCGATCCTATCGGTCATATGCCCATGTGTCGTGAGGTGTGGGAACAAAATTCCACATGCCGATAAATGATTGACATAGTGCCGTGGGGAGGGGAGATTTCCGCCGTCTCTGTCGACGTGTCGGGGGACTCTCAGGGGGCAACCAGGGCAGCCCCTCATGGAAGTGAGATGTGCCTCGGGAATAACGTGGAGGCATGACTGAGAACAACGCGGGCCTGGTGACCCGAGCACTAACGAAGACATACATGCGCGGAAACACTCCCGTCCACGCGCTGGCGGGTGTCGACCTGACGCTCCCGCAGGGCACGCAGGTCGCGATCATGGGTCCTTCCGGCTCCGGTAAGACGACCCTCCTGCATTGCCTGGCGGGCGTGCTGCGCCCCAGCTCCGGGTCGATCACCCTGGATGGCGAAGAGATGACGACCATGTCGGAACGCGCCTTGTCCACCCTGCGTCTGCGCCGCTTCGGCTTCGTGTTCCAGGACGGCCAGCTCCTGCCTGAGCTGCCCACGCAAGAGAACATCGCGATGCCCCTCATGCTGGCGGGCACACCCAAATCGGAGGCTATCGCTCGGGCTCGCGAGATCCTCGCGAACCTCGGCCTCGACGGTGCCGGCCCCTATCGCCCCGGCCAGCTCTCGGGCGGCCAGGCCCAGCGCGTCGCCATCGGTCGTGCGCTCGCCACCAACCCCTCGGTGATTTTCGCCGACGAACCCACGGGAGCCCTCGACCAGGCGACCGGCGGCGAGGTCATGTCCCTCCTGACCAGCGCCTGCACCTCCACGGGCGCATCCCTCGTCCTCGTCACCCATGACCCGGCGGTCGCCGCGCGCCTGCCGCACACGATCCACGTGCGTGATGGCCGCGTTTCCCTCGAGGGACGAGGCAGTGGCGCGCCCAGCCCGGCCCCGGCCTCGTCGGGAACGACCCCGGGTGCCTCCACGGTGGCCGGCGTGGCGGGCCAGGGGGTGGCCCGATGAGCGCGGTGCGCACAGCCGCCGGGGCGCTCCTGCGGTCGCGCGACCGGGCGACGAGTGCCCTGACGGTCGCGGCCTTCGCCCTGCCGCACGCGTTCCTGCTCGCGGTGACGGGCGGCGTCATGGCTTTCGGGGCGCGGGCGGCCGAGGCTGCGGCCTCCGGCACGGGCGACGATCCTTCGACCCTGGATGGGATGGGACCCTTCTACGTGATACTCGCGTACTTCGCGGCGACCCTGCTCATCGTCCCTATCATTTCGATGGGGGCTGCGGCCGCGCGCCTGGGCATGAGCAGGCGCGAGCGCGACCTGGCGGTCCTGAGGCTCATGGGCCTGGCACCTGGGGCGACGAAGCTCGCCTGCATCCTTGAGACCTGCGTGTTCGCGGTCGTCGGCGTCGTCGTCGGTTCGATCCTCTACGCGGTCACGCTGCCCGCGTGGGGTGCCCTGTCCTTCCAGGGCCGCCCGATGGGGGCCGGTGAGATGTGGGTGGGAGTCATCGCCCTCCTCGCCGAGGGCCTCGCCATGATCCTCCTGGCCTCCCTGTCCTCATGGCTGGCCATGCGTAAGGTCGCCATCACGCCCCTGGGCGTCGCGCGGCGCGACCGTGCCGACCGGGTCAGCGCGGTTGGGCCGATCATTGGCCTGGTCCTCCTCCTCGTGTGGCTGACCGTCGGTGCCCTCGCGATGAACCTCGGCACCGCCATCGGCATGGCCGTGTTCATGGGCTTCATGGGCGCGATCTTCCTCATCATCAACCTGGTGGGCGTGTGGTCGATCAGCCTCATGGGCCGACTCATGGCCTCCATGGCGCGCACCCCCCAGATGATGGTGGCGGGGCGTCGCATGGCCGACGATCCGCGCGCCGTGTGGCGCTCCTTCGGGGCGGTTGCCCTCGTTGGGTTCCTCGTCGGCATCATGTATCCGGCCACAAACGCGATTTCGATGAGCGGGGATGGCATGGACGAGGTTGGGCGCATTGTCATCGGCGACATCAACAGGGGCATGATGCTCACCTTCGCGATCACCCTCGCCCTGGGTGCCGTGTCGACCGCAGTCAACCAGTCGATCCGCGTCCTCGACTCCGCCGACCAGGTGCGCGCCCTGTCCTACATGGGCTCCCCGAACGGCTTCATGGACCGCAGCCGCCGCCTCGAGGTCGCGATCCCCGCGTTCGTCATGATCGTCGGCTCAATGCTGCTCGGCATGGTGTTCCTGTCGCCGCTGCTCGCGGCTGACGGAGCCAAGGGTGTCCTCGTCGCCCTCGCCTCGGCGATTGTGGGCGTCCTGCTCATCGTCGCTGCCTCCGAGGCGACCGTGCCCCTGCGCCGCCGCATCCTGTCTAGCGTGCGCGAGGGACGCGAGTAACGCGCTGCGTCCTTGTGCCGAATAACCGGCCACGGCCTCATCCCCCTATCGACGAGGCCGTGGCCGCCCGAGCGACGATCCGCACAATTGCAGTGTCAAACCCCGACGGTGAGCGTCTGGTCGGTCATACCATGGAGCTGTATCGGAACGTACGACCTCAACGCAGGGCGTGCGCTTATTCTGTTGTGTTTCCCCCTCGTCGGTGAAGGGCGCGGACACGAGCGCGGCATGTGAGTGGCTAGCGTTCCGGTTGACGCAGAGATCACTCCAATGCGAACGAAGAGGTTCGACGATGACCAACAACGCTATCGGCTCGATGCCCGGCACGATACCTGAACAGATGACGGCACCGAGAATGCAGCCGCCACCGTCCTCCACGCTTGTGTGGTCGAGCGCGGGTCCAGGTTGCGCTCCCGTGCCTGCCCACCACGTTCGGAGAAAGCCGCGAATCCCCAAGATCTGGCTCATCTTTGCGCTCATCACAACCCTGGTCATCGTGAGCCCGACCATCCTGAAATTCTTGCTCGACTTGCAGCCAGGGGATCACACTGACAACGGTGACGGAACATACTGGCTATACGGGCTGTACTTGGTCTTCGTTCTATTTACGGCCCCACCGCTGGTGGCTCTGACGTTGTGTGTCGCGATCACTGAGGGCGTCATGTGGATAATAGACGAATGGCGGATACACGGTATAACCGTCCGCCTATGGCTTCTGCCCTTGCTCGTCGTCGCTACGTTGATGGGTGGGGTCATGTACTGGTTGCATAGTCTGAATCTTCTCTTCATATGACGGAGACAGAATCGGTGTACGGGAGGGGTAGTGTCCTCGCGACAACGAAGCGAAGTCCGCGCTCAGCAGCGTGAGGTTACCCCGGCCTCGTCGCAGGTCGTGAGCACCCGGTCCTGCGGTCGGGCACAATGGAGACATGACGATCCCCACCGACCCCGCGCGCTACGTGGGCGCTGACCTGCGCCTGGCCGCCATCGACATGGACGGCACCCTCCTCGACGACGACAAGAACTTCCCGCCCGGCATGGATGAGCTCCTCGATCTGATGGACGAGCGCGGCGTCACCTTCGCGCCCGCGTCAGGGCGCCAGGTGTGGACCCTCATCGACATGTTCCCCGGTCGCCCCGGCATGACGGTCATCGGTGAGAACGGCGGCATCGTCATGCGCGACGGCGTCGAGGTCTCCTCCAGCCCCGTCGACGCCCCCACCGTGCGCGAGGTCATCCGCCTGGTCCGCGAGGCCACGTCGGGCCCGGACGGGATCGACGGCGGTCTGGTCATGTGCGGCAAGCAATTCGCCTACGTCGAGCGCACCGATGACCTCTTCGTCGAGGGTGTCGCCCCCTACTACCACCGCACCCAGTGCGTCGAGGACCAGGAGGCCGTCATCGACGCCATCGAGGCGGGGCAGATCGACGACGCGATCGTCAAGCTGGCGGTCTACGCCATCGGCCCGGTCGGCGTGCTCGCGGAGGCGACGCTGGCGCACTTCGCCGACACCCACCAGTACGCGATCTCCGGTGCGAACTGGGCCGACCTGCAGATTCGTGGTGTCGACAAGGGTAGCGCCGTGCGCGACCTACAGCGTTTCCTCGGCGTGGATCGCTCCCAGACCGCGGTCTTCGGCGACGCCGGCAACGACATGTCGATGATGAGCGAGGGCGACCTGTCTTTCGCGATGGCGAACGCCTCGCAGGACGTCATCGAGGCCGCGCGCTTCATCGCGCCTTCCAATAACGAGGCCGGGGTTGCCCAGGTGCTGCGCGCTCTCCTTGGGTGAGTGCATCTTGCGCGGGTCCTCCCTCTTCGATAATCTCAATTCTTGAAAGAATTTTCGGAAAGGGGATGTGGGGGCTCTTCACAGCATCGTTGTCTGTGCTGCGCATTTGTGGCACACCAGTCGAGAGACGGATTGTCACCGCATGTCAGTGCAACAGAGGAGGAACTCGATGAGCATACCTTATCCTCAGCAGCCTGTGGGACAGCCCGCGGTTCCCTACGTGCCCGGACAGCCCGTGGTTCCCTACGTGCCCGGACAGCCCGTCTATCAGGGGGTACCCCAGGGGTATTCGACTGCGCCGCAGGGATTTGCACCGGGCTATGCGCCCGTGCCTCAAGGGCCTGTGACGCGGAAGGTGAACTGGGTATCGATCATCTTAGGTGTTGTCGGGTGGATCCTCATCGGCCTGACGGTGCTGGCCATGTGGATGGCCCTGCGAGCTAGTGCGTCCGATCCTGACCCGAGTGGCAAAGAAATAATCGGCTTCTTTCCACTCTTCGCCCTGATGTTTATTGGCCCGGTGAACCTCGCCGGTGGCATTATTGGAATCGTGGGGGCTACGGGGACGCCGAAGGTACGGAAGCTCAACTGGCTGGGAATCCTTCTCAACGCAAGCCCCTACGTTATGTTCGGTGTCTTAATGTTCGCGCTGATGCTTTTCGCGTAGGTCGCTGAGGCGAGGCTCAGCCCACGCGTCCAACAATGTTTGTGGGTGCATGCCCGCCGTCGGCGTACTCGCGAGGGCGTGCGGCCGCGCTGGAATTTCCGCGATGATCACCTCATGAAGGAGCGATTGTGACAATGTCGGATTCTCGCGCCCGGAACTCAAACACCTATCCGAGCGGAGGATATCAGGGCGGGATGCCCGCGGCTCCCTACGCGCCCGGGCAGGCTGCGCCGCAGGGAGCCAACCCGTACCAGGTCGCTGGCCCCTACCAGGGGTATCCGCAGTCCTACCCGGTCGGCCCCCAGGTGCAGATGCCCCCGCGGGTCAACTGGGTGTCCATTGCTTGCGGGGCGGCGGTGTGGGCGCTGCACCTGACAACCTATCTGGGGCTTTGGCTGCTGACCAGCACGGAATTTGGGAAGACCCATCACTCAGTCTTACGTTTCGTCGGCTTTATTCCGCAGATGACACTTTCGGTCATGGTCCCCCTCAACATGACTGGCCTGATCATCGGGATCATGAGGCTCTCGGATCGGTCGAGGAAGTGGCGGTTGAATTGGTTGGGGATCGTCCTCAACGTGAGTCCATATATCTATTTCGCAATCTGTTTTATCATCTGGGTGATGAACGGCAGCACGCACTAGATATAAGGGCAAGGAGCAGTGAATGACTGTGCCGATCAACAATCCTCAGCCGGACAGCTACGGAGATAGTGTGCCGTATCAGGGGAGTATGCCCTACCAGAGTGGCGGACTCTATCCGGGTGATGGGTTCTACCAGGGCGGTGTCCCCTACCAGAATGGCGGGTTTTACCAGGGTGGCGTCCCCTACCAGAATGGCGGGTTCTACCAGGGTGGCGGACCCTACCTGGGATACCCTCAGACCTATGTCGCCCAGCCCCAGGTAAGTTTCCCTCCGCGGGTTGACCGGGTCAGCATCTCCTGTGGAATCGCAGGGTGGGTCGTCATTGTTCTGGCTCTCCTGGCCACATGGCTGTCCTCCAACGCGGATTGGACGCAGGACTCTGTGAGTGGGGAGTTGATCATCTCTCTCTACTTGGTCATTGCCTGGATGCTGGTTGTTCCCCTGAATCTGATTGGTGGGATCACAGGGTTGATTCGTCTGCTCGACAGGTCTGGGAACTGGAGGCTCGCGTGGCTGGGACTCATCCTGAACGTCAGCCCGCTTTTCATCACAGGAGCGATCAACTCCTTTCATTCGGCGTAGCGAGCGCGCAGTACCAGGGGCAGGGATAGTATCCTCAGCCGAACGTGGGCGCATTGCAGTAGACCGTCACGCGAAGGAGAGACAATGAGCGCACCACGCAATCGTCCCTATTCCGGATATCCGGGGTATCAGCAGCCCAGGTTTTCCCAGCAGGAGAAACTGCGGGGAAGCGACAAGGTTGCGCTCTGGTGCGGAGTCGCGGGATGGATCATGATCATCCTCTTGCTTGCCTGCGGATTCGTACTCTACGCGGCTTCTGTCAACGGTGAACACTCCGAGTACGCCGGGCTTTCCTTCATCGTCCCTTTCATTTTCGGTGGAAGCTTCCTGGGAATCGTGAACCTCGTGGGTTTTCTCGCGGGATTCATCGGCATTGGGTCGAGTGTGACGCCGCGTCAGCGGTCGTGGTGCCGACGAGGGATCATCCTGAACGCGGCCCCGTGGGTCATTGTCGGCGTTGCCTATGTCCTGATCGACGTGTGGGTGCGGATAAGCATCTCGTCGTATTGAGCGCTGCCGATACCGCGAAAACGAAAGGATAGTAAGAAACATGAGCATCCCGAATCAGCCCGTGAATCCTTTCTCGGCACATGCGAAGCAAGAGGTGGACTCTCAGCAGCCGGGTCCGGTCTATCAGGGATATCCCCAGAACGACCAGAGCTTTCATCAGGGGATGACATGTCAGTCGAAGAAACCTCGTAGCGCCGCGTTTGGATTCGCCACGTTCTTTGTAGTGATCGGGTTTGTCATTATGTTGTCTCCCGTGTTATCGGCGATCTTCGTCGGGATGATTCCCGGTGACCATGGTGACAGTGGCGATGCGCTGGGATGGCTGCCCGTCCTATTCCTCTTCTGGGTGGCCCCCTGGGGCCTTCTGATGGTGATCATCGGTGGCATTATCGCGATAATTAGATACTTCTCTTCGCGATGAAACGTATCGGAGGGCACGCACAGCGACGCCCGGGTCAGCGACGCCCGGGTCAGCGACGGCTAACGCGCACCGAACACATGGGGGCCGCGACGCAACGCGTCGCGGCCCCCCAGAGGCGCAAGAACCTCAGAGCATCAGCGCTCGGAGGTAGCCTTCTCGGCGTCCGTCTCCGGCACGAAGGAATCCGTGTCCAGATCCGCCCAGTACTCCTCGGCCCACGGATCCTCGATCGGCTGCGAACGCTTCCAGAGGATGTAGCCCGCACCGGCGGTCGCGCCGACCAGGGCGGTCAGGCCAACAGCGCGCAGGAAACGGCACTTGCGGCGCTTGCGGGTGGGCGTCGTCAGGGCGGCGGCCGACACCTCGGAGGCGCGGCGTGCGCGGTCAGACAGCGAACCGCGTGCCGACAGGGCGGCACCCGCCTGGTTCACGGCGAGGGACGCGCGCGGCAGGTAGTCCTCCACCAGGTGCTCGCGGGCGTTCTCAATCGCGGGGCCGGCGTGCGCAGCGGCGGCCTGCGCGCGTGCTGCAGCGTTCTCAATCGCGGGAGCTGCGTGCTCGATCGCGCTTGTCAGTGCAGCCTGGGCACGGGGAGCGGCCCAATCGACGCCCTGGTTCGCCAGATCGGCAGCCCGAACGGCAACCTTCCCGGCGTAAACGGCGGCAGCGTCGCGAAGCTGCTCAGAGGTAGCGCGCAGCTTATCTGCATCGAAAGTCGGCGAGGTAGCCATGTTGTCTCCGATCCTGTCCATATTAACGGGGGCGCACATGCGCCACTCACGTCCTATTGTGCTACATCCGCCTGTGATGTGCAGCCCACTAGTCGGCGTGAGCTGAACGACCGTCAGGAAACACACAGGAAAAGATGACACCATTGTCAACATGAAAGCTATTCTGCACACCACCGCCGGAGACATCACCGTCGAGCTGTTCCCGAACCACGCTCCCAACACCGTCACCAACTTCGTGACGCTGGCCAAGGGCGAGCGCGAATGGGTCGACCCCAAGACCGGTCAGAAGACGTCCCGTCCCCTCTACGACGGCACCATCTTCCACCGCGTGATCCCCGGCTTCATGATCCAGGGTGGCGACCCCCTCGGCACCGGCACCGGCGGCCCCGGCTACCAGTTCAACGACGAGATTCACCCCGAGCTGAACTTCAACGAGCCCTACCTGCTTGCCATGGCCAACGCCGGCAAGCGCATGGGCCGCGGCACCAACGGCTCCCAGTTCTTCATCACCGTGGCCCCCACCCCGTGGCTGCTCGGCAACCACACGATCTTTGGCAAGGTCGTCGACGAGGCCTCCAAGCGCGTCGTCGACGCCATCGCCACCACCCCCACGGGCGCGAACGACCGCCCCGTGACGGAGCAGGTCATCAACTCGATCGAGATCGTCGACTGACCTTTTCTCTTGTCAGTGACGAGGCCGGGGCCGCCCCCGCTGCTCAGCGCAGTTGGCGGGATGAGGGACCCCGGCCTCGTCCCTTACCCACGAATGAAAGGGACGCTATGAGCCTGCCGAGCTACGGTCAGCGGTCCGACCCGCGGGCCGCCCCCGACTGTCCGCGCCACCCGGGCGTGCGCAGCGTCGACTACTGCAAGCGCTGCAACCGGCCAATGTGCGTGGACTGCTTAATTCCGACCGAGGTGCGCTCGATCTGCGTGGACTGCACATCCTCGAAGCGCGGATGGGTGCGCCAGGCGTCGCGCGCGGCGCAGATGGGTGCCCCGGTCGTCACCTACGCGATGATGGCGATCTGCATCCTCATGTACCTGGCGACCTGGGTGTTCCCCTCCCTCAAGTCGTCTCTCGCGTTGGTTCCGCTCTTCCTCATGTCGCGCCCGTGGACGATCCTGACGGGCGCGTTCCTGCACGGCGGGCTGCTGCACATCCTGTTCAACATGCTCTCCCTGTATTGGGTGGGTCGCGCGACCGAACCCGTCCTGGGCTGGTGGCGTTTCCTCACCGTCTACCTGCTGAGTGCGCTGGGTGGATCCGCCTTCATCCTCGCCTGGTGCCTCATTCAGCCGTCGGAACTCCTCGTGGGCACGGTGGGGGCGTCGGGTGCTGTGTTTGGCCTCTTCGGCGCTGTGTTCGTCCTGCAGCGATTGGGGGGAGCCGATACGACGCCGATCTTGACGCTGCTGGGCATCAACCTGGTATACGGTTTCTTGGCCAGTGGCATCTCGTGGCAGGCGCACATCGGGGGCGCGGTCGTCGGCGTGGCCGCTACGTGGGTGCTTGCACGCCTGGCTCGCCCGCGCTCGGGCATCACGGAGGCGGCGCAGAATCGTCGACAGCTTCTGGTGGCTCTCGGCATGATCGCGGGTATCGTCGCGCTCAACGCTCTGGTGTTCCGCCTCCTTGTCGAGGTCTATGGCGCGTAATCGGGGTGTCGTCGCCTCTGCAGGGCCTCGGCACGTCTTCTGAGGATGACCTAACATAGGGAGGGTCCGGCACAGTGCCGGACCCTCCCTCATGCGCCCACAGGAGACACCATGACCAGCCCCTGGGACCTGTACGACCAGCTCATCGACGAGATCCCCTCCGACATCACCGTCACCCAAATCCACACCGACGGCAAGTGGCGCCGCGTCGCCTCCAGCGACGACGGCGTCGGCATGGCCTTCGGCATGAACGTCCAATCACGGCCTCGTATAGCGGACGACCCCTCCGAGCTGATCGGTCGCCCCCTGCGCAACGTCGCCGCCCTGGCCAAATCCTGGAACTTCGAGGACGCAGGCATCGGCATGGCCGCCATCAACGCCTACCACTCCCACCCCGAGGTTGCCCTCGCCCGAGGATTCACTCCCTGCGAAGAAAACAACTGGGCGCGCACCTTCCACCCCTACGCGCCCCTCGTTGCTGGCAAGCGCGTCGCCATCATTGGACACTTCCCCTTCGCGGCCGCAGCCATGCCCGACGCCGCCGAACTCAACATCCTCGAACGCAACCTTTTCGAGGGCGACTACCCCGATTCCGCCTGCGAATACCTGCTCCCCGACATGGACTACGTCTTCATCTCCGGCTCCGCCTTCGTCAACAAAACCATGCCGCGCCTCCTCACCCTCGCCTCGAACGCCCACACCGTCGTCCTAGGACCCTCTACGCCCGCGTCCCCCGCGCTCCTTCACGCCGGCGCCACGACCGTCATATCCTTCGCCAGCGCCCACCCCGCGCGCCTCGAAGACGGCCTCGCCGGACGCTCCCTCCGGGGCATGTACGACGCCGGCGTGCGCGTCCAGCTCAGCCGAGCATAATCACCCGGCCAGCCACGGCCTCGTCCATACGCGAAGTGGGGCGTCCCGGCAACAACCGGAACGCCCCACACTCACGTTTCACGCGAAACGACGCACGCTCAGCGCCAACGCAACGTCATCAGGAAACCCACCATCATCGTGCCCAAGCCCACCGCAATATTCCACTGACCGATCTTCGGAATCGGGTACACGCCCTGGGAAATGTAGAACACGACAACCCACAGCAGACCCACAATCATGAGCGTCACGAACGTCGGAGCCCACCAGACCGGGCTGAGCGGAATACCATCCGTCCAATTCTTGATCTCGGTATCGTCCTCGACCTCATGCCCATTCTTCTTGCGCTTTTTCGATTCGGCCACGTCGGGTCCTTTCTACTGGCCCGCGCGGGAAGACAAACCGCCCGGCGGTGATGAATTAGTCGATACTCTAGCGTAGTCTCGGACATAGGAAGTACCCAAACGCAGCGCCACAGAAAGAGAGAATGATGCAGCCACGCAAGGTCCGCCACACGGCCGCCATCCTCGCCGTCACCATCGCCTCCGGCCTGCTCTTCTCCATCTCCTCCCTCAACGAACGCAAAAACCCCGCCGGGACCTCGGACCTCACAACCCTCGTGCACACCCGACAAGCCCAGGTCGCCGCCCTCGACGCCGAGGTCGGTGCCCTTGACGCGCAGATACAAAACTTCTCCACCTCCCAACCCGGCGCGCCCACCCCCGACGAAGACGCCTTCACCGCCAAATCCACGCGCCCCGTCTCCGGTCCCGGCGTCCAAATCACCCTCAACGACGCGCCCCCCGGACGCATCCCCGCCGGCGCAACCCCCAACGACCTCGTCATCCACCAGCAGGACATCGAAGACACCATGAACGCCCTGTGGGCTGGCGGCGCTGAAGCCATGACAGTCCAAGGCGTACGCATCACCAACCGAACCGTCATCCGATGCATCGGAAACGTCATCCTGGTCGACGGAACCAGCTTTTCTCCGCCCTTTGTGATTCAAGCAATCGGTGATCCTGACACCCTGCGCGCGACGGTTACTGCAAACCCACGTATGGTGAATTATCAGGCTTATGTGTCAAAGTACGGCCTCGGGTGGGACATGCAGACCAAAGACTCCCTAAGCTTCGCGCCTGCAACAACCTCGCTCACCGTCAACTATGCAACCGTGGAGGAAACGAATGGGTGAACACATCGCTCGAGCCGTTCCGACAAAGAAAAAGAGCTCCAACATCTTCTGGAACATCGTCGGCGTCATCGGCGAGCTGCTCATCACCTTCGCGTTCGTCATCGGCCTGTTTTCCGTGTGGCAGCTCTACTGGACAACCTACCAGGTCGCCGGCCAGGTCACCCAGACCATTGCCTCGTACGAAGAAGAACACCAGCCCTCCAAGCGCACCCAAGGCGAGACACGAACGGACGCACCCCCCGAGTTCACGCGCGAGGTTGCATCCGGCGAGGTCTACGGCCTCGTCCACGTACCCACCTGGGACTGGATGAAGATCCCGCTGGCCGAAGGCACCACCTCCTACGTCCTCGACCAGGGCTGGGCCGGCCACTACGACATGACCACCCAACCCGGCGGCGTCGGCAACTTCTCCGTCGCCGGCCACCGCCGCACCTACGGCAACAACTTCCGCTGGATCGACCGCCTCACCCAGGGTGACAAGGTCGTCGTAGAAGTCGACGACCGCTACCTCGTCTACTCTATGGTCTCCTCCGAGATCATCGACGCCACCGACCCCTCGCAGATGCGCGTCGTCGCTCCCGTCATCGACGACCTCTCCTGGTCCAAAACCCCCACCGAGCGTTGGATGACCATGACAACGTGCCACCCCGAATACGGCAACTGGCAGCGCTACATCGTTCACCTCAAGTTCGAATCCTGGACCCCCAAGGACACGGGCGTCCCCGCCGAACTCGTCGACGAACCCACGAACTAAAGGACCCCACATGTACGCATGGATCTTCCGCCACCTGCCCGGCCCCACCTGGTTCAAAGTCATCGAATCCCTGGCCCTCATCGCCGCGGCCATCGCCGCCCTCTTCACCTGGGTCTACCCCTGGGTCCAGTCCTACCTGGAACTGGGACAGTCCTCCGTCGGCGGCGCCTGAGCCACCCGCTTGTGGATGGGACGAGGCCGGGGACACCCCGGCCTCGTGTCGTATCCGCGGGCGTTGAGCGGGGTCGCGAACCGTGGATGTGGGAATTTCTGCTCGGCTGTGCCCACGGGTGCGGGGTCGGTCTCCCACCTCTCATTCGTGAATGCGTCGCCGCTTTCCACGCCTCCGCTTTCCGCACCGCACCGCCCGTTTGTCGGACAGCGGTCGCGCGCCCACTGTGGGAGCGCCCTACGATGGAGGCCGGAGAAAGGGGCCACGGCCTCGTACATGAAAGGACCGGCGATGGCACGAATCCTCTGCGTCGACAACTACGACTCGTTCGTCTTCACGATTGTGGGCTACCTGCGCCACCTGGGCGCTGTTGTGGACGTCGTGCGTAACGACGTCGTGGATCCCGCGTGGTTCGAAGCCGGCTACGACGGCGTCCTCATTTCCCCCGGACCCGGCGACCCCAAGAGCGCCGGCGCGTCCCTGCAGACTATTGCCGACTGCGCCGAGCGGGAGATCCCGATGCTGGGCGTGTGCCTGGGCCATCAGGCCCTGGGCGAGCTGTTCGGCGCGACCGTGGGGCACGCACCCGAACTCATGCACGGCAAGACCTCCGTCATCACCCACGACGGGCGCGGCGTGTTCGAAGGCGTCCCCTCGCCGCTGACTGTCACCCGCTATCACTCCCTCACGATCGACCCCGCGACCATGCCCGACGAACTCGAGGTCTCCGCGAGCACCGAATCCGGCATCATCATGGGCGTGCGCCACCGCTCCCTGCCCCTCGAAGGCGTCCAGTTCCACCCCGAGTCCGTCATGACACAGTCCGGGCACCTCATGTTCGCCAACTGGCTGGCCGCCTGCGGCGACACTGACGCGCGGGAGCGGGCGGTGTCCCTGAAGCCCGTCGTCGCGGAGCGCTTCAAGCTGTAGGGGGCGCGTCGCCAGCCCACTGGCTGGACACGTTCAGTGAGTACAGCCGCGACGTCGGTGGTATTGAAGGCACGCCGTCGGTGTGCTTGCTTGTGGGTGGCCGCATGCGGATAGGAAATGACGTCACGGATAGGTTACGAGCATGCGGATAGGCTAATAACCTATCCGCGAACGCATAACCTATCCGCATACGCATAACCTATCCGCGTAGGTGCGCGCCCGGCGCGGAAACGTCGTCGTCCTGTGCATCCGCCGACGAGGCCGTGGCTGGGATCGTGGCAACTCGTAATCTTTGAGTGGAGTGTGAACCCGCTAGACGGAGACTGGGCCTTCTGGCTGGAGCGTGAGCCTTCTGGGTCGAGCGTGGGCGACCCCGCCCACGCTCGACCCAGCGGGTTAACGTGCGCATCAGGGGGTTCAACCGCCGGTGAGCAGGCTAAGGCTCCCAGTTAGGCGTCCCGCGTGCGGGGAGAACCGCGAGGACGCGCAGGCACCGCGTGGAACCCGCATAGCTGCCACGGCTTCGTATTCGCACTGAAGGCCAGAACAGTCCTCGCAAGCCGCCCGAATGACGCACCGAAGCTCAAGACAGTCCGCGCACGCTGCGTGAATCCCGCCACGGCCTCGTACCCGCCCTGACCATTGCACGCGGCCCGTACCGATGCGGGAACCGTGCCACGGCCTCGTACCCGCCCTGACCATTGCACGCGGCCCGTACCGATGCGCGAATCCCGCCACGGCCTCGTACCCGCCCTGGAAGCCGTGACAGGGGCGCATGCACGCGGAGCGGAACCCACCCCGCACACGACGGGCCCGCACCCCGCACGCAAGGCCAGCATCGCATACGACAGGGCCCGCACCCCAGGAGGAATCCTGTCGGTGCGGGCCCTGATCGTTGGGTGAGTCGGACTACTTCTTGGTAGAGGGCGACGGGCTGGGCGTCGGGAAAATGGAACCCTTCGAGACCTTGAGCTTCACAGTCGAGTTCTTGTCCACCTTCGAACCCACGCCGGGTTCAACGGCGGTGACCTGACCGGCGGGCTGGGTACCGGTGACTTCCTCGACGGTCACGGTCAGGCCCAGGGCCTTGAGCTGCGCCTCAGCGTCCTCGCGGCCGATGCCGACGACGGAGGGGATCTCCACCTGTGCGGCCTTGCCACTGGACACGGACACGGCGATGCTGGTGCCCTTCTTGACCTTGGAACCGCTATCGGGATCCTGCTCGACGATACGATCCTTCTCCTTGTCGGAGTCGACGGTCGACACGTTGCCGAGTTCCAGGCCGACTGCCTTGAGGGCGCTGCGCGCCTGGTCCTGGCTCATACCCGACAGGTCGGGGACCTCAACCTGGTCGGAGCCGGAGGACAGGTAGGCGGTGATCGTCTGACCGGCCTTGACCTTCGAGCCGGGGGAGGGGTTGGTCTGCGCGACCTTGCCCTCGGGCACGGTGTCGGAAGCGACCTTACTGGAGTTGACATCCCACTTCAGGCCCAGCGCCTCGACGGCCTTACGGGCGTCGTCGGGACTCATACCGACCAGGTTGTCGGGTAGGGTGACCGAGTCGGGGCCGGACGAGATAGTGACGCGCACGGTGGCGCCCTTCTCGGCCTGGGTGCCGCCTGCGGGGTCGGTTGAGGCGACCGAGTCCTTGTCGACGGTATCGGAGGCGACCTTGTCGGGGTTGAGTTCCCACGTCAGGCCGGCGGCTTCGATCTGGGACTTTGCGTCTGCTTGAGACAGTCCAACGACGTTGGGGACGGCGACGGTCTCCGGCTCAGCGGCGCTGCGGCTCAGCGCCCAGACGCTGCCGCCGATGAGGAGCAGCGCGATGGCGACGAGGGTCGCGATGATCGCGGTGCGGCGCTTGCGGGCAGCGGCAGCATTACTCGTCCCATCGTCGTCGGAGGAGACGGCGGGCAGCGACGTTGACGTCGATGTCGGGGGGGTCCCTGCCGCGGACGTGCTCACCGTGGAGGTGGTCGTCGGTGCTGCGGCGCGCGCGCCGACGAGGCCGGCTGCGGGCAGTACCTCGGTCGCCCACGAGTCGGCAGGCGGGGCGCCCACGTCCATGCCGCGTGCAACGCGCTGTAGGTCCGAGAGCATCGCGGTGGCGCTCGAGTAGCGGTCGTCGCGGTTCTTCGCGAGCGCCTTGAGGACTACTCGGTCCAGGGAATCCGGGATGTCGGACAGGATCGACGAGGGGGTGGGCGGGATCTGCTCGACGTGCTGGTAGGCGACGGCGACGGCCGAGTCGCCCTTGAAGGGCGGGCGACCCGTCAGCAGCTCGAAGAGCACGACGCCCGTCGAGTACAGGTCGGAGCGCTCGTCCACGGTCTCACCGCGCGCCTGCTCGGGGGAGAGGTACTGCGCGGTGCCGACGACGGCGTTCGTCTGCGTCATGGTGGCCTGCGAGTCGGTCAGGGCACGGGCGATGCCGAAGTCCATGACCTTGACCTTGCCGTCCGACGTCAACATGATATTGCCCGGCTTGATGTCGCGATGCACCAGGTGGTTGTCGTGCGAGTACTGCAGGGCGGACAGGACACCCGACACGATCTCGATGGCTTCGTTGATCGGGACGGCCGTGCCGTCGGAGATCAGCTCCTTGACGGTGTGCCCCTCGACGTACTCCATGACGATGTAGGGGATCGCGATGGACCGGTTGGTCGCGTCCGAGACGATTTCTTCGCCGGTGTCGTAAACGGCGACGATGTTTGGGTGATTCAGCGACGCTGCCGACTGAGCCTCGCGGCGGAACCTCGCCTGGAAGATCGAGTCCAGCGCCAGGTCGCGTCGTAGCATCTTGATGGCGACGACGCGCGACAGGCGAGTGTCGAAGCCCAGGTGAACTTCGGCCATTCCGCCTCGCCCGATGAGCGAGCGGACCTCATATCGGCCAGCTAGACGGTGGGCCATGGGCTGTGCCATGTCCTAACCTCCTCGGTGATGGTTGCCCCCGCGTTGCTTGGGATGAGGGAGCTCAGCATGGATTTGATCGTAAAGGCTGCGAGTACGGTCAGCGCGATCACGATGAGTGCGATGACCGCAATGCGGATTAATTTCTTAGATGCAGGGACCGGCGGGGCAACGACACTACGCGAGTAGGCGGTCTTCGCTGCCGGGCGCTTGTGCTCGGTGGTTCGGGCGTCAAGTTTGTGCCAGTGCGGTCCGCCCGAGTCCTTCTTGGGCTTGGACTCGTACACGGAGCGGCGTGGGCGCGTGGACGCATTCTTGTTTTTCTTGTCCTTGCCGCGGGGTTGGGGAACGGTCCCGAAGACGCGCGGCGTGGAGCTGGTGGTCGTCGTGGTCTTCGACGAGGCCTTGGTGGACTTTGCGCGCTCGTCCTTGACGTCGCGGGACGGCTGCGGGTCGGGCGCGGAGGAGGTGCGCGCGGACTTGCGCTGAGCCTGCTCGGCTTCGCGCCGTTGACGGGCCTCACGGCGTTGGCGCTCTTCGCGGGCTTCGCGTAGCTCACGCTGGCGGGCCTCTTCTTCGCGAGCGACCTGGGCGCGACGGTGTGCTTCGGCGGCGTCCTCGGCTTGGCGGTCTTGTGCCCGCTGGCGCAGGCGCTCGTTGAGGGCGGCGCGCCGCTCGGCTTCCGTGGGCGCAACGGGCGTAGCGGGTGCCTGTGTGGGCGTGGGGGTTGGCTCCTTGCGCGGGGTCGACGAGGCCGTGGTTGGCTTCTTGGGAGCCGGTGCCTCGGCGCGCGTGGGTGTTGCCGGGCGCTCGGCGGCCGTGGGGCGCGTGGGCGTCGCCGGACGTTGGGACGGCTTGGGGGCCGTGGGTGTTGCCGGGCGCTCGGCGGCCGTGGGGCGCGCGGGCATTGCCGGACGTTCGGCGGCCGTGGGGCGCGTGGGGCGTGCGGGCGTCGCCGGACGTTCGGCGGCCGTGGGGCGCGCGGGCATTGCCGGACGTTGGGACGGCTTGGGGGCCGCGGGTGTTGTCGGGCGCTCGGCGGCCGTGGGACGCGCCACGGGCTTCGTCGGTGTAGCTGCCTGCGATGGGTCAACAAGCGTGGCCGGAGTGGGGGTCGCAGTTGGCACCGCGGCCTTCGCGGTGGGGGTCTTGGTGGTGGGGGTCTTCGCAGTGCGGGGTGAGAGTGATTCTGGAACCGCCGCGGGCTTGGAGACGACGCGCGTGGGGATCGAGGTCGAGATCGGACCCTGTGGGTTCGAGGGAGCGACCGTGTGGCGTCCCGTAGATGTCAGGGAACGCACGGAACCGGACACCAGTGTCTGTTCGCCGGTCGTATCGGGGATGATGCGACGCACCCGCGTGGGTGGAGACAGGGGGTTGGTGGACGGTGGCGGTGCGGGTTCGTCGATGATGCGTGGGAGCATGGTGTGGCGTCCTGTGATCGGGATCATCGAGGATGAGGGCGCGACGGTCGTCGCCTCGTCGATGATGCGGGGAACGACGGCGTGGCGACCGGTCGCGGCGCTCACGTGGGGTACGAGGCCCGACGGGGGCTGGAGCATCTCGTCGGGGAGCGTGCGGCGAGTTAGGTGACGCACGGGTGCGAGGATCGGGACGGAGGGCTGGACGGGCGTGCGCGTCTCGGGGGCGAGCTGCGCGGCCTTGGGCAGCGGCAGTGGGCGAGGTGTCACGGATATGCCCATGGCCTTGGCGGCACCGGCGATCTCGCGGACGGCGGCGGCACCGGATTCGGGGCGCTTCGCGGGGTCCTTTTCCAGCAGGTGCAAAATGACGTCGGCGAGGGGCTCGGGGACGAAGTCCGGCAGTGGAGGCACCGGGTCGTTGACGTGCGAGAACGCGATGTCGACCTGGGTTTCGCCCGTGAAGGGGCGCCGGCCAGCGGCGGCCTCGTAAGCGATGACGCCGAGGGCGTAGAGGTCACCGATGGGCGTGGCGGTCTCGCCCATCGCCTGTTCGGGCGGCAGGTATTGGGCGGTACCCATGACCATGCCCGCGGCGGTCAGATTGACCTGGTCCCTCGCGCGGGAGATGCCGAAGTCGGTCAGTTTCACCATGCCGTCCGGGCGAACGAGGATGTTCGCCGGCTTGATGTCGCGGTGCACGACGCCTGCGCGTGCGGCGGCACCGAGCGCCATCGCGACCTGCACGAGGATCGGCATGAGGTATTCGGGCTCAATGCGTGTGCCACCGCGCAGATAGTCCGTCAGCGGGTAGCCGTCGACGAGTTCCATGATGATCCAGCCGATGCCGTCTTCTTCACCCGAATCCTGGGTGTTCGCAATGTTCGGGTGCGAGATCGACATCGAGTTGCGGGCCTCGAGGCGCAGGCGCGACAGCGAGAGTTCCTCGCCTGTCAGCTCGGGACGTAGAACCTTTGCGGCGACAATGTGGCCGCTGACGCGGTCGCGGGCCTTCCACACTTCACCCATTCCACCCTGTGCGATGGGGGTGAGCAGTGTGTAGCGGCCTCCGAGGACGCGGCCGGCACCGGATGTCATGCGCGGGACACTCACTGGAGCCCCGCTTCCAGGACGGCCCGGGCGACCGGGCCGGCCACGTCTCCGCCGTGCGGCGCGGGAACATTGTCGTCACCTTCGACGATGACGGCAAAGGCGATCTGGGGGTTGTCTGCGGGGGCGAAGCCCATGGCCCACGCGTTCGCGCGGTCGCCCTCGCCGGTCTCGGCGGTTCCGGTCTTGGCTGCCACCGACACGTTGGGGATGGCCATCGGGGTACCGGAGCCGTACGGCTGGGAGACGACGGCCTGCATCATGCTGGTGAGCTTCGAGGCTGTGTCGGCGGAGATCGGCCGACCGGCGTCCGTCGGTTTGGTCTTACGCATGGTCTGGTTGTCAGCGTCGACGATCTGCTTGATCAGGTAGGGCGCCATCATCTGGCCGCCGTTGGCGATCGTCTGCGCGACCTGGGCCATCTGCATGGGAGTGGTCTGGACCGTGTACTGGCCGATTGCGCTCATGGCGAGCTGTGCGCGGTCCGCGTCGGAGGGGAACACGGAGGGGATGACCGTCAGCGGGATTTGCTGTTCATGATCGAAACCGAAGCGGTTTGTGACGTCCGTGAGTTGCTGGTTCGTCAGCTGCTGGGAGGCCAGCACGAACGTTGTGTTGCACGAGCGTGCGAATGCCTCGGTCAGGGTCGGGTTGCCGTCGCCACAGGTCGAGGATTCGATGTTGGAAACCTGTGTGACCGTGCCCGGAAGGGTTGTTGTTACGGGCGAGGCCATGTGAGTGTCCGGATTGGCAATGCCATTCTCGATCAGGGCGATGGACGTGATGACCTTGAACGTCGAGCCGGGCGCGTAGCGTTCCGAGATCGCGCGGTTGAGCATCGGTTTCCTCGGGTCGGCTTCCAGCGCCGCGTAGGCATCGCTCACCGAGCCCCCGTCGCTGGAAGCCAGCGTGTTCGGGTCGAAGGTCGGGGAGGAGTAGAGGGCGAGGATCGCGCCGGTCTTGGCGTCCAGTGCCACAACGGCACCCTTGCGGTCACCGAGCGCGGTGGCTGCCGCCTGCTGCATGGAGGCGCTCAGTGTCAGCTCGACGCCGCCGCCCTGGCGCTTTTCGCCCGTCAGGAGGTTGCGCAGGCGCTGCCCGAGCAGAGTCTGAGACTGGCCGTCGAGAACGTCCGCCTCAGCTTCCTCAATGCCGGTTGCCCCGTAGCCGATTGCTGAAAAGTAGCCCGTGGCCGATACGTAGAGGGGACCCTCGTCGTAGACGCGTGTGTAGCGATTGGAGTCCTCTTCGAGTTCAGAGGAAGCGATCGCCGTTTTTTCCACGATGATGGGTCCGCGGTCGACTTCCGCGGCGTGGCGGGTCGTGCGCACGTTACGCGGGTCTGCGTTGAGCGAGGGCGCGGAAATGAACTGCGTGTTTGTTATCGCCAAGCCCAGCATGGCGAACATGATCAGGACGACGACGAAGATCTTGCGAATCTGTGCGTTCATGCGTTACTCGTTCACCCCCAGTGCCGCCGGAATACCGGAGTTCCACGGGGACTGCGTGGACGCCGGGCGGCGGGCAGCGTCTGACACGCGGATCAGCAGTGCGACGGTTATCCATGAGGACACCATTGAGGAGCCACCGGCCGCCAGGAACGGTGCCGTCAGGCCCGTCAGCGGGATGAGACGGGTGATGCCACCGAGCACCACGAAGAGCTGGACGGCCAGCGAGAAGCTTAGACCGGTGGCCAGAAGCTTACCGAATCCGTCGCGCACCGTCAGGGCTGCGCGCAGGCCGCGCTGGATGAGGATCAGGTACAGGATCAGGATCGCAGCCATGCCGGTGAGGCCCAGCTCCTCGGCCAGGGAGGAGAGAATGAAGTCGGAGTTGGCCAGTGGAACCTGGTCCGGATATCCGCGTCCCCATCCGGTACCCATGAGGCCGCCCGATGCCTGGCCGAAAATACCCTGCGCAAGCTGGTAGGAACCGCCGTAGTAGAACTCGGGTTCGAAGGCGTGCAGCCAGCCGTTGAAGCGCGTCTGCACGTGGGAGAAGAAGCGGACGGCGAGGGCGACGGCGGGGGCGAAGAGCGTGAAACCGATGAACAGCCAGGATACGCGGTTGGTGGCCACGTACAGCATTGCGACGAACAGGCTGAAGAAGAGCAGCGACGTGCCAAGGTCGCGTTGGAGAACGAGGATCGCGATGCCGATGAGCCAGACGATCATGATGGGGCCGAGGTCGCGGGCGCGCGGTAGGCGCATGCCCAGGAATTTGCTGCCGCCGATCGCGAGATTGTCACGGTTGGTGACCAGGTATCCGGCGAAGAATATGGCGAGCGTGATCTTGACGAGCTCACCGGGTTGGATCGAGACGGGACCCAGGCGGATCCACACGCGCGCGCCGAAGGTCTCCTGGCCGAGGCCGGGGATCATCGGGAGGAGCAGCAGGAAGAGGGACAGTGCGCCGAAGGTGTAGGTGTAGCGGCGCAGCATGCGGTGGTCGCGTAGCGAAATCAGGATGATGGCGGCGACGACGATTGCGATGCCCACGAAGAGTGCCTGCTTGTAGCCGACCTCGGCCTCGTCGTTTTTCGCGTAGGACAGGTCCAGGCGGTAGATCATCGCTAGGCCCAGGCCCGTCAGTGCCACCGCGATCGGCAGGATGACGGGGTCCGCGTAGGGTGCCAGGAAGTGGATGCCGACTTCGCCGATGATCGCAAGGGCGATGAGTACCCCGATCTGAGGGATCAGGTTCGCGGGCAGGGTTTTCGTCAGGTTCAGTGAGGAGAGTACGTAGCCGGAGATGCCGACGGCCAGGGCCAGGGCCGTGAGGCCTAGCTCGAGGAATCGGCGCGGCTTAGCGGGGGCGATCGAGACGGTTGCCATCAGAAGTGTTCTCCGCTCTGGGCCCCGGATTGTACCTCACCCGACTGCGGGACGGGTCCGATGTGCCCGGTCGGAGGCGTGACGGCGGAATGCTTGAGGCCCTCAATGTACTCGTCGATTTCCTCGCGGGAGGAGCGCAGCACCGGAGTGTCGAGGCGTTGGCGGTCCACGGGGGACAGGTCCGAGAGTGCGACGTCGGAGACTTCGACGGCGTGGGAGAGGCGCCAGGGGCCGATGGCCTGGGGAATGCCCTGGTAGATGACGACGTATCCGTCCTGGCCGATCGCGTAGTACTGCGTTTGCGTCCACTTCCAGGACAGCCAGGACGCGGCTACCACGAGGACGGTCATGAGGGACACGAAGATGGGGGTCCACCAGGAGGTGCGGGGCTTGAGTTCGATGGGACTAGCGTCATAGTCAGCACCGTGGCCCGAGGCCTTGGCTCCTAGTGCGGCCGCGCGCGCAGCCGCTCCCTGGCCGCCGCGCGACTTGGCGTTGCGGTCGATGGCAGCGGCACCGACGATCTGCGGGGGTGCGGGCGGGAAGGATCCGGCGGGGACGATGTCCGCGATAACGCACGTGATGTTGTCGGGTCCACCGCCCAGGAGAGCGAGGCGGATGAGTTCTTCGGCGCATTCGCCGGGGTCGGCGAAGTCAGCCATGACCTGGCCGATCGTCTCGGGGGAGACGAGGCCGGACAGGCCGTCGGAGCACAGCATCCAGCGATCACCGACGACGGCCGTGCGGATGGTTTCATCGGGGGACACGTCGGCCTGCGCGTCGCCGAGGATTTTCAGGACGACGTTGCGGTTGGGGTGGTGCTCGGCTTCCTCGGGCGTGATCTGGCCGGTGTCGACCAGGTATTGCACGAAGGAGTGATCGGTCGTGACCTGAGTGAGCGTGTCGCCGCGCAGCACGTAGGCGCGGGAGTCTCCGATGTGGACCATGGCCAGGCGGTTGCCGGAGCGCATGAGGGCGATGCAGGTGGTGCCCAGGCCTTCGAGGTCGCGGTCGCGGCTCGAGCGGTCGGTGAGTTCCTCGTGGGCGTCGAGGAGGGCCTCGCGCAGGAGGGGCAGCATGGAGTCTGCGGGGTGCGAGTCGGTGTCGAGGGGGACCAGGTGCGCGAGGGCAACTGATGACGCGATGTCACCGCCGGCAGGCCCACCCATGCCGTCGGCGAGGACCAACAGGTTCGCTCCGGCGTAGCCGGAGTCCTGGTTGTTGGAGCGCACGAGGCCCACGTCAGAGCGGGCGGCATAGTGGAATTGAACGGCTTTCCCTGGCATATCAACCCACCAATTCGAGAGTTGTCTGGCCGATGCGGATGATATCGCCGATTCTGAGTTGACGCGGTTGCATCAGGCGCTCGTCGTCGATAAACGTGCCGTTTCGGCTCGAGAGGTCCTCGATCCACCAGCCGTCGGCCTGCGGAGTGAGCGCTGCGTGGCGGCTGGAGGCATACTCGTCTTCGAGCACGAGGGTGCACGCGGGGGAGCGACCGATGACGATGGGTGCTTCGCCGAGGGGCAGCATGGTGCCGACCAGCGGCCCGCCGGTGACAAGGAGGTCTTTGGGCATCAGCGGGTTGGTGGAGGTCCGCTTCGTCTCCTTGCGCCGGGTGCGCGAGGCCTTGCGCCGGGAAGCGGCCTTGTCTCGTCCCTTGCCGCGTGGGGTGACGACGGTGCCGAAAATGTCGCGTCGCAGCGTGTTGACGGCTGCGAGCACGAGGAGCCAGAGCAGCACCAGGAACCCGATGCGGAATACGGTAAATGCGAGGTCAGTGGTCACTTCATTAAACTCCGCTCTGGTCAGGATGCGTCCAGAAGAGGATCTTGGTACGTCCGATAACGATCTGGTTGCCGTCGAGCAGGGTTGCTGCATCGATGCGATGGCCTTCGACAAAGGATCCGTTGGTGGAACCCAGGTCGGTCGCGATCACTCCGGTGGGGGTGATGCGAAGTTCGAGGTGGCGGCGCGATACGCCGGAGTCGTTGACGACGATGTCGGCTTCGGAGCCGCGACCGATGACGGTGACGGGTTCGGTGAGCAGCCATTTGTCGCCGTCGATGTCGATGATGGGGTGTTCGGGGGAGGCGGACGAGGCAGTGGCGGGAGCTGCGGCACCCCTGCGGTTTTCGGCGGCGACCTTCAGGGTGCCGGCGGCTTCGGTCGAGTCGGCGACGAATTCGATGCTGACGGGGCCGAGGAGGGAGTAGTCGTTGTTGGAGGCGTGCTCGGTGGCCTGCTGGGCGAACTCGTCGGCGAGGACGTCGAGGGAGGCTTCGAGAGAGAAGAGGTCTTCACGTGAGGCGTAGACGGTGAAGTGGTTCGCTGCGATGATGCGCGAGGCGGAGACCTCCTGGACGGAATCGTCCATGGCGCGGCGGATCGCCGTGGTGATGTCCACGGGCTTGATCCCCGACCGGAACACGCGTGAGAAGGCGCCATTGACGCCCCTCTCCACGGCATTCTCGAAGCGGTCGAAGATACTCATAGTCGTGCTCTCCTCATTCCCCCGCGCTGTGCGCGACGTACGGTCGGTGTGGAAGCTATTCCGCTCCCGGTCCCAGTCTAACTGCCGCGGGTGGTGCTGTGGTTGTAAGTAGCGGGATGTTCGCGATCGGCTGCCCCTCTATCTACTTGGTGAGATGCGCGTTATGACGGGGAATACTCCGACATGATGCGCCTGGGGCATATGGTGTGCTTGTTGCATGTGTGACATTAAGTGTGTGAGAGGTAACAATGTGTAGGGTTCTGAGTAGGTGGGTGTCATGTTGGTCCGCACTTGGAGCGCGGTCTAAGTCTACTGTCGTCCTCTTGTTGGGGTGTGGTGAGGGCGGGTCTGTACGTGCTCGTGCGGGGAGTTAACTGGGGGAGTGGTAAGGGCGTGTGGAGAAGTTGTCGATCATGGGTCAATTAAAGGGGAAAACTGGAGGGTAGTAAACCTCAGTAGTTGGGCGCAAGTGCTCAGGTAGCCCCATAATTCTACCGATCACCTGCACCTTCATCAACCAGCTGCAGGCCTCAAACCTGCGCCTCAACAAGAGCCTTGATGCGGTTGATGACGGGATGATCGATAGCATCACTGTCACCTACCGCATCACCGTGACCAGCGATGGAAACGCTAATAACGAGGCCTGTGCGCCTGCTCGCCCTCGCCGCGGGATGTGGCTGGATGCGCCGCAGGGAGTATGTACTGGCCAAGTAGTCACGCATCGTGATGTCGCCCATCGTACGGGGGTGTCCGCCATACGGCGGACACCCCCGTTGTGCTGCGGCACCCCCTGACGACGCCGCCGGGCCGCGCACATACAACGCGGCCGGGCTGCATGCAGCCCGGCCGCGAGTCGGCAGGATCAGAAGTCCCAGTCCTCGTCCTCGGTGTCCACGACCTCGCCCATCACGTAGGACGAGCCGGACCCCGAGAAGAAGTCGTGGTTCTCGTCCGCGTTCGGGCTCAGGGCCGCCAGGATCGCGGGGTTCACGTCGGTCGCGTCGTGCGGGAACAGGGCCTCGTACCCCAGGTTCATGAGTGCCTTGTTCGCGTTGTAGCGCAGGAACTTCTTGACGTCCTCGGTCAGACCCAGCGGATCGTAGAGGTCCTCCGTGTACTGTTCCTCGTTCTCGTAAAGCTCGTACAGCAGCGAGTACGTGTAGTCGCGCAGGTCGTCCTGGCGCTCCTCGCTCGACTCATTCACGGCCAGCTGGTACTTGTAGCCGATGTAGTAGCCGTGGACGGCCTCGTCGCGGATGATGAGGCGGATCAGGTCGGCCGTGTTCGTGAGCTTGGCGTGCGAGCTCCAGTACATGGGCGCGTAGAAACCCGAGTAGAACAGGAAGGACTCGAGCATCGTCGAGGCGACCTTGCGCTTCTCCGGGTCGTCGCCGTCGTAGTACGACTTGATGATCTCAGCCTTCTTCTGCAGGGCCGCGTTCTCGTTCGACCAGCGGAAGGACTCGTTGATCTCCTCCGTGGACAGCAGGGTGGAGAAGATTGACGAGTAAGACTTGGCGTGCACCGACTCCATGAACGCGATGTTCGTGTAGACGGCCTCCTCGTGTGGGGTGCGCGCGTCCGGGATCAGCGACACTGCGCCGACTGTGCCCTGCAGCGTGTCCAGCAGGGTCAGGCCCGTGAACACGCGGTTCGTCATGAGCTGCTCGTCCTTGGTGAGGGTCTTCCAGCTCGGCAGGTCATTGGAGAGCGGAATCTTCTCAGGCAGCCAGAAGTTGCCCGTCAGGCGATCCCAGACCTCAAGGTCCTTGTCGTCTTGGATCTTGTTCCAGTTGATGGCCTCGAACACGGGCTCGGTCGCCATGGGGGCTCCTCTATGTGCGGTGATGGACGGATGAGGCCGGAGTTGCCTCGCGCTGCTCCCACCAGGATACCCGTGGGCGCGTTTGTCGGGGTCACGTAGTGTTGCGTTTTAAAGCGCATCGTGGCTGCGTGCCGCACAGGACCGCAGAATCCTGGGATTGTCTGGACGAGGTCATGCCCAAGAGCATGGGGTCGGTATCCTATCCGCGTGACGATGCCCACCTTCGCCGACGCTGAGGCCGCGATTGCCGCCCGCGACTACCGGGCGGCCCTGAGCATCCTCGAAGCTCTCGACGTGGTCGGCGAGGACGCCTGTTACCGGCGCGACATTCAAGCCGCCGCCTGTGCCGACCGCCTACCGCACCATGCTGCGCCGCGTGCGCACCGTGCTGACCAATGCCTGGAAGGGTGCCGCCATCGCCGCCCTGTGCTGCGGACTCTTCTACCTGTTCGTCGCCCGTGGAGTCTTTCCCGGTGCCCGATGGGGAGTCTTCCTGCTGTACGTCGCCGCCATCGTCAGCGTCTACTTCTACGTGGGTCACCAGATCGCCACGTTCAACCGGACCCTGCCGCGAGGCGTGCGCCTGACCTTCATGCGCTTCTGCACCCGATTCACCGAGCTGGGTGGCCGCGTCTTCCTCTTCATGCGCATCTCCCTCATCTCCGGCTTCTTCCTCATAGCCTTCATGAACGGCATCGGGTAAGCCGCCCGCCGTCGCATTCGGGGCGGAGATGAGGCAAGCAACCGGTAGGCTTGCGGGCATGACCAATCCCCTCATTGACTCCCTCACGGCCGTCGTCGCCGAGCGACCTGGGGACACGCCTCTGCGCCTGCACCTCGCCGAACTTCTGATCGCCGACGGGCGAGGTGCCGACGCCGTCCCCCACCTCGGTATCGTCCTCGCGTCCGAGCCGACCAACGAACGCGCCACCGCCCTCATGCGCGCCGCACTCGGTGTGCCCGCCCCCGGTCACGAGGCCGTGGCACCCTCCGCTGCTCCCGCGCCGACTGCGCCCACCACCGCTGCGCCCACACCCGCTTCACTCGCACCCGCTTCACCCGAGCCGAGCGTGCCCACGCAGGCCACCCAGGCCTCGGGCAGGAAACCCGAAGAGGCGACCCCGGCCTCGTCGAACAAGCCAACCCGGGAAAGCGAGACCCAACGCTTCGACTGGCGCAGCGCCGAGGAACAGGTCGGCGGCCCCGCGCCCGCCTTCGTCAACGGTGCCGAACCCGTCTACAACGAGGCACCGCCCGCCGCCGAGGACGTGTGGGACGTCGAAACCGCCACCTCCACCCTGGCCGACGTCGGCGGCATGCAAGACGTCAAAGACCGCCTCAACATGGCGTTCCTGGCACCCCTGCGCAACCCCGAACTCCGCAGGCTCTACGGCAAGAGCCTCAAGGGAGGACTCATGCTCTACGGCCCCCCGGGATGCGGCAAAACCTACATCGCGCGTGCGCTCGCAGGCGAGATCGGTGCATCCTTCATCAACGTCACCCTCACCGACATCCTCGACCAGTTCATCGGCAACTCCGAAGCGAACCTCCACTCCCTGTTCGTCACCGCCCGCAGGCACGCACCCGTCGTCCTCTTCCTCGACGAGATCGACGCCATCGGGCAGAAGCGCAGCCAATCCACCAGCGCCGCGTGGCGAGGCGTCACCAACCAGCTCCTCATGGAAATGGACGGCATCGGTGCCGACAACGAAGGACTGTTCATCCTGGCCGCCACCAATACGCCGTGGGACGTCGACCCCGCCCTGCGCAGGCCCGGGCGCTTCGACCGATCCGTCGCCGTCCTGCCGCCCGACGCGCCCGCGCGCCACTCGATCCTCTACCACTACCTGAAGGACAGGCCCATGGAGGGGATCGACCTGGGTGTCCTCGTGCGCCAGACCAGCGGATTCACCGGCGCGGACCTGGCCCACCTGGTCGACAGCGCCGCCGAGTTCGCCATGATGGACTCCCTGCGCACCGGCACCGTCCGCATGATGACCATGCAGGACTTTACGAACGCCCTCAAGCAGGTGCGCCCCAGCGCGGGTCCGTGGTTCGCGTCGGCGCGCAATATCGTCGAATACGGCAACCGTGACGGCCAATACGACGACCTGGCCGCCTACATGAAGGCCAACAAGCTGCTGTGACCACCCTTCCGGGTCTGCCCCTGCCGACGAAAGGACACGATGTCAGGCGAAAGCTCCGCCCATGAGCAGATTAAACGCGCCCAGGCGCTCATCGACCTTGGGCGACAGGAACAGGCCGTCGAGCTCCTTGTCACGATCCCGCAGACGACCCCTCTTCTCGTTGCGGCCGTCAACTGCTTCCTCGCGTACGCCTTCGCGGGATTGGGCAAGAAGGACGAGGCGTACGCTTGCGCGCGGCGAGCCCTCGAAGCAGAACCCAACAACGACACCGCGCTGTTCTGGCTGGCCATCGTCGAGCCGGACGACGCGACCGCCCTTCAGCACACGTCACGCCTGATCGAACTCGATCCCGACTGGGTCCCGTACCAGTCCCTTCACGCGATCAGCCTCTTGCGCAACGGTCGGAAAGAAGAAGCCGAAGCCGTCGCGCGTGAAGCCGCACGTCAAGCCCCGGAAGACGTCTACGTGCTGGGCAACCTCGGGGATGTCCTCCACGATAAGCGCTCCCCGGAAGCCGAACAGGTCTACGCGCGCATCCTCGAGATGGAACCCGACGACCTTCACGCGCGCAAGGCACTCGCCCGGATCAAGCAAAAGGACGAGGCCGACGAGAGCGCCCGACTCTACACCGACATCCTCGCCACAGACCCCGACCAGGGCGGTGTTGCGCTCCAACTTAACTGGATGGTCTTCGGGAACATGCTCAGCGCGTGCGTGTACGTGTTCACTCGGTACGCTGTCGCGTGGCTCTTTGCCGGCCTGGTGTATGCGGTCGGCCTGCGCACGGTCGCCGTCGTGATCGGTCTGCTTGCTTCCCTCACCTTTGTGTCTCGCGTGGCCCGATCCTTCAGGTCGGACACCGCGAAGCTCGGCAAGGCCCTCGGGATGAGTCCCCGCGCAGCCTTCATCAGGATCTACGGAAAGCTCCCGGTCAGCTCGATCATGGCGACACTGGCCACTATCATGATGACCCTGCCTCCGCTCATCTGGGCGGTCTTGGCGCTCGTGGGGAGGGCCTCGTCGTGGTGGGCGGCCGTGGGTCTCCCGATTCTCATCATGGCCTGCGGCTGGGGCCTGGCACACGCAGCCGTCTGGGTCGTTCGGACGTATCAGCGCTGACGGGCACGCAGCACAGACCCCGCGCAAGACACACGCCAAGGCGTGCACACACGCCCGCGCGGCCGCGGCACCCCGATACCGGAGCGCCGTCAACCGCGCGGATCGCACATTGCTCGCCCAGGCCTCGTACGGCCCGGCACCGCACGTCTACGCGCCGGTCGGACAGCTGCCCCGCCCCTCGCCAGCGAGCGTCGCCACAGTTGCAACCGCCTCCAGGACACCGAGAGCCAGCCCCTGCCTCGTGTGAGCGAGACGAACGCCCGCGGCGCGGCGGCGCTCACCGCGGCGGAACAGCCAACGCTCCACGGCCACCGTCACGACCGCCGACCCCAGCACCGCGCCCGCCAGGACAGCCAGCTCGCGCGGCTCCGCCTCCGTGACCCCATCGAGCGGGTCCTCGGTCTTTGCCTCCGAGCAATCCATCTCATCGTCGTACGGGGGTAGCTCGTCTCCTTCGGGCATGAGCGACACCAACGACCAGCCCATCGCGCCGAGCAGACCCACCTTCACGAGGCCGCGCAGCGGGCGCGAGCGCACGACATCGGGCAGCGCGTACCAGGCGATGGTCGCCCCCGTGCCGACCGCGAGGCCCGCGGCGCGCGTCGGTGTTATCGAGAGGTTCAGGGGGCAAGGGCAGGAGCAGGGCGAGGTCATGGTCAGTCCTTTCACAGAGCGTCGCTGAGCGGGTGGCGGGGGCGTCGAATGCACGCGGGTCAGTCCGCGAGCAGGTCCAGCAGGTGAGAGACGACTTTTCCGCCCGAATAGGCGGATCCGTCGTGCTGGTACTCGTTCGTAATGTAGTGGTGGGCGCCGATCAGGTCACCCGTGTCCAGGGACAGCTCGCGCGGCACGAACATGTCATCGTAGTACACGGCAGCGGCCACCGGTACCGTGTTCTCGGCCAGAACGTCCGGCAGGTACACGGGGGTGGCCTGCGTCGTCGAGGCGAGGATCTCGGCGACGCCCTTCAGCGGCGCCAGGCCCGGGTCCTCGTCGAAGACGCGGCGCATGAAGTGCTCGCCCGTCAGGTAGAACGGCTCGCTCTCGTCCAGCGGGTCCGCGTCCTTCGCGAAGCCCGGAATCTCCTCAGCCAGTCGATCCGCCGCCCAGGCCGTCGCCGTGCCCGCCAGAGACGGCGTTGCGCACGCGTAGATGTACTCCTGGAACACGCCGTAGATCGGCGCGACGTCCACCTGCGAGCCGATGGCTGCCAGGAACTGGGACGAGAGGCGGCGCTCGCCTCGAACCGACGTCCACGGACCCTCGAGCAGGTAGTGCAGCTGATCCGTGTTGCCCTGCCCGCCCAGCATCATGCCGATCATGCGCAAGCGCGCGGGGGACAGGCGCTCACCCGTCGGCAGCGTCTCCTCCGTGTTCGCCAGGTGCGCGCACAGCTCGCGCACCGTGCGCTCGTCCCCGGGATGGCGGCGGAAGTACGCGCGGTTGCGCGCCGCCGTACGCTCATACGTCAGGCGGTAGATGTCATCCACATGGACGAGGCCGGGCAGGCCTCCCGTGATCAGGCTGGCCTTCAGGCCCTGGGGAGCCAGCGACAGGTACGAGGTCGTGATAAAGCCGCCGAAAGACTGGCCGAGCGTCGTCCACGGGTCATCGCCGCACAGCTCGCGGCGCAGCGCCTCCGCGTCGTAGACGATCTGGTCCTGGCGGAAGTGGCGCAGGTACGCGGCCTTCTCCTCGTCCGTGTCCAGGTGTGAGAGCGCCTGGGCATCCATGCGGGTTGACTGGCCCGTGCCTCGTTGATCGAGGAGCACCACGCGGTAATCCTGCAGGAGACGATTCATCCACCCGCCCGTGAACGAGCCGAAACGCGGGCTCGGGTAGCCTGGGCCGCCCTGGAGGAACACCGCGTAGGGGGAGTCCTCGCGGCCCTTGCGCACGACCTCGCGGGCGAACACCTCGATCGTCGGGTTGTCCGTGCCGACGGGGCGCAGATGATCCAGGGGGACCTGGAGGCGGTGCTCGTAAACCGTGTGACCGTGGTGAATGTACGACTCTGTGTGCATGGACACAATGGTAGCGGTTTTGGTGTGGTGCCGTTGTCCTCGGTTTTGTCGGGCGCTGTCGGGCCAGGCTGCTTGACGTGCCCGTGGGTGGCGACCCGCCCGCCCTATCCGCCCGCGCGGGTCAGAGCCAGTTCAGCAGCGCGATGTAGGCGACCGTTCCGGCACCGACGCTCCACAGGAGCTTGCGGCCGGACAGCAGGTGCACGACGACGGTGATGCCTGTGGCGACCAGTGCCGCCCACCAGCGTCCGCCCGCCACCTGCATGCCCTGGGACAGCGTCGAGAGCACCAGGATCAGCATGATGCCCGGCGGCATCCACACCGCCATGTCGGAGACAAAGCGCGAATCGCGCAGCGGCTCGAGGATCTTGAACGGCAGAGCGCGCAACGTAAAGTCGATAACGAAGACGATCACCAGGAGCGCCAGCAGGTAGCCCAGCGTCGGAGTCACTGTGCACCCCCTTCGGGAGTCGCCTGCCCCTGCCCATCGGCCGAGGCGGGAGATTCGGGGGAGTGGAGGATGCCTCGGCGATGAAGGACGTGACGACCCGTGAGACATGCGACGAATAGCAGGAGCGCCACCAAGAGGCGTTGCGTCGGCGCCACCACCATGGCCACCGCAAAGGATGCGCCGGCCAGGAGGACCGAGGGCAGTGCGCGCCTCGTGCGCGCCGCGTCCAGCGTCAGTGTGATGAACAGGGCTGTCAGCGCGAAGTCCAGGCCCTCGATCTGCGTGGGGATCAACGACCCCGCGAACACGCCCACCAGGGCCGATACGACCCACGTCAGATTGAAGAGAACCTGCATTGTCAAGAGCCGAGGCTTCGTCCACCCGTTAGGGCGGGCGGCGGTCAACGCGTAGGCCTCGTCCACGAGGGCGTACATCGAGAAGAGGCGCGCGAAACGCCCCTCGATGACGTGCAGCGGGAATGAAAACGCGAAAAACAGGAGGCGGAAGTTCACCAGCAGCATCGTCACAGCGATGACGGCCAGTGGCGTATTTTGTGCTGCCAGGGTGACGACGAGCAGCTCGGCCGACCCCGAGTACGCGGACAGGGACAGCGCCGGAGCCAACCACCACGGCAGACCCAGCTGGATGACGAGAACGCCGTACGCGAGGCCTAGCGGGATGTATCCGGCGGCAACGGGCGCGGTAATCCGCAGGCCTTCAAGGATTTCGTAGCGGGTAGGCTTCGCCGGCACGGGGAAGTTCACTGTGCGCGGGAGCTTAGGCATGAGTGCAATTCTTGCGCGCTGATCCAGCCAATTGCGAGCGGGCGCACCATAGCATGACGGTTTTCACGTTTTTCTGGGTCCTAGGTCCTGGCGCGGAATCCTGCGGATTGGCAGGACATCTGTTTGTCACATAGTTTCAAAATTGGAAACGCCCCTCGCGCATGCGCGCTCGTAATGGAAACATCAGTGTCAAAGCCAAGTATGCACCTCGGCATTGTTCATTCAAACCCGCAGATCAGGAACCCTCATGAGCGCCACGAACGCACGCACAACGCCATTCCGTCGACTCGCTACGGCCGCCGTCGCCGTGCTCGCAGCCCTTGGCATGGCTGCATGCTCCGGCGGCGCGGGCTCCTCGGCCTCCTCGGGCACTCAGGTCGGCGACCGCAGCCCCGAGCAGATCAAGGAAGCCGGCGAGATCGTCATCGGCATCTTCTCGGACAAGGCCCCCTTCGGCTACATCGACGCCAACGGCAAGCCCGCCGGATACGACGTCGTCTACGGCGACCGCATCGCCGCCGACCTGGGCGTCACCGCCAAGTACGTCCCCGTCGACGCCGCCGCCCGCACCGAGGTCCTCGCCTCCAACAAGGTTGACATCACCCTCGCGAACTTCACCGTCACGCCCGAGCGCGCCGAAAAGGTCGACTTCGCGAATCCCTACTTCAAGGTCTCCCTCGGCGTCGTCTCGCCCACCTCAGCCGAAATCACCGACGTGAGCCAGCTGGCCGACAAGACCCTCATCGTCACCAAGGGCACGACCGCCGAAGCCTACTTCGAGGCCAACCACCCCGAGATCAAGCTCCAGAAATACGACCAGTACTCCGACGCCTACCAGGCCCTTGAGGACGGCCGCGGCGACGCCTTCTCCACCGACAACACCGAGGTCATCGCCTGGGCAATCCAGCACCCCGGCTTCAGCGTCGGCATCAAGAGCCTGGGCGACACCAGCTACATCGCGGCCGCCGTCAAGAAGGGCAACACCGCCCTCCTCGACTGGCTGAACAACGAACTCGTGGACCTCGGCAAGGAAAACTTCTTCCACAAGGACTACGAGCAGACCCTCGCCCCCGTCTACGGTGACGCCGCGACCCCCGACGACCTGGTCGTCGAAGGCGGCGTGGACACCACCTCCACCAACTAATGCAGGCACGAGGCCGTGGCTCCCTGACGGGTTCCCCCACCGCGGGTGATCGCCCGGCGCGGCCACGGCCTCGTCCCTTCGTGTGCATATGAATTACGAGATTCTGGCGCGATACGCGCCCCTCTACGTCGACGCAGCGATCCTCACCCTGAAGATCGCGGCTATCGGTATCATCGGCTCCCTCGCGCTCGGCCTCCTCGTGGCTGCGATCCGGCACTACCGGATCCCCGTCGCCACCCAAATTGCCGCCGCCTACGTCGAACTGTCGCGTAACACGCCCCTGCTCGTGCAGCTCTTCTTCATCTACTTCGGCCTGCCGCGCGTGGGCGTCAAGTGGAGCGGCGAGACCTGCGCGATCGTGGGCCTCATCTTCCTGGGCGGTGCCTACATGGCCGAGGCCCTGCGCTCCGGACTCGACTCGATCGCCACCATTCAGTGGGAGTCCGCGTCGGCGCTCGGCCTCACGCGCACCCAGACACTGCGCCACGTCGCCCTCCCTCAGGCCATCGCGACCTCCGTGCCGCCGCTGGCCGCCAACGTCATCTTCCTCATCAAGGAAACGTCCGTCGTCTCCGTCGTTGCCTTGCCCGACCTCGTGTACGTCGCGAAAGACCTCATCGGCATGTCCTACAACACCTCCGAAGCGCTGATCCTCCTGGTCCTCGCCTACCTGGTGATCCTCCTGCCCGTGTCCATCGCGGCCCGACTCATCGAAAAGAAGGTGCGCCGTGGCGGATTTGGGAATTAACGTCATCTTCGAAGGCCGCAACCTCGTGCGCATCCTCGAGGGCCTCGGCGTCACCGTCGGCATCTCCGTGATGTCCGTCGTGCTGTCCCTGATCCTCGGCGTCTTCGTCGGCCTCGGCATGCGCTCACGCTGGCGAGCCCTGCGCTGGCTCATGCAGCTCTACCTCGAGTTCGTGCGCATCATGCCCCAGATCGTCCTCCTCTTCGTCGCCTACTTCGGACTCACGCGCGTCGCGGGGATCAACCTGGATGGCATCACCGCGTCCGTCCTCGTCTTCACCCTGTGGGGCGGCGCCGAAATGGGCGACCTCGTACGAGGCGCGCTCATCGCCATCCCGCGCCACCAGTACGAGTCCGCCTACGCTCTGGGACTCACCCCGAAGCAGACCATGCGCCGTGTCATCCTGCCGCAAACCCTGCGTAGGCTCGCGCCCCCGGCCGTCAACCTCATCACCCGCATGATCAAGACGACGTCCCTCGTCGTCCTCATCGGCGTCGTTGAAGTCCTCAAAGTCGGACAGCAGATCATCGACGCCAACCGCTTCAACTACCCAACCGCCTCGCTGTGGATCTACGGCCTGATCTTCGCGCTGTACTTCCTCATCTGCTGGCCCATCTCGCTCCTCTCACGCCACATGGAGAAAACATGGCAGAACTGACCTCCAGCACCGCGGCCTCGCCCGAGCGCGCCACGTCCTCGTCCGTGGAAGACCCGCAGCTGCGCCTCGTCGACCTCGACAAGACCTACCCCGGCGGACACCACGCCCTGCGCGGCGTCTCCCTCGACGTCGCCGACGGTGAAGTCGTCGTCATCATCGGACCCTCCGGCTGCGGCAAGTCCACGCTCCTGCGCACGATCAACGGCCTCGAACCCATCAACTCCGGGCAGATCCTCTTCGACGGGACCGACCTGGCGGCCCCCGGCGTCTCCTGGCCCGAGGTTCGCCGCCGCATCGGCATGGTCTTCCAGTCCTACGAACTCTTCCCCCACCTCACTGTCATGGGGAACCTGACGCTCGCCCCCGGCCTCGTCGCCGGAGAATCGCGCGCCGACGCGAGCGCGCGGGCACAAAAACTGCTCGAACGCGTGGGCCTGGCGGACCGCGCCGACGACTACCCGCGCCAGCTCTCCGGCGGCCAACGCCAGCGCGTCGCCATCGTGCGCGCCCTCATGATGAACCCCGAGATCCTCCTCCTCGACGAGGTCACCGCCTCCCTCGACCCGGAAATGGTGCGCGAGGTCCTCGACGTCGTCCTCGAGCTGGCGCGCACCGGCATGACGATGCTCATCGTCACCCACGAGATGGGCTTCGCACGCGCGATCGCGGACCGCATCGTCTTCATGGACGAGGGCCGCATCGTCGAGGTCGACCCGCCGCGCAAGTTCTTCGCGGACCCGTCCTCGGATCGCGCGCGCAAGTTCCTCGACATCTTCAGCTTCGAGGGCGCCAAGCTCTAACGGATTGTCTGGTCGTTGACGCCTGTGGGCGACGGCCCGCCCGCGAGATCGCCACACGCGAGCCTAAAGGCTCGGAGTGATCGATCTCGAAGCCCGGCCAGGCCCTGCCGCCGCCCACGGGCGCCGCGGCCAGGCTCAGTAGTCCATGCGCTTCCACCGGTGCCCTCCAGGCAGCAGGGGACCGGCGTGTCATCTCGAAGCCCGGCCAGGCCTTGC
>NZ_JAPWCL010000018.1:0-52536 GCF_041433955.1 Pauljensenia sp. 20925_1_25
CGCTGCGGCATCACCGTCGTCGCCTCCGAATCCGCAACCGAACGACGCGGCAACGGATCAGGACGCTGAGGCATGACCGTCGTCTCGGGCAGGAACGCACCAGAGCGTCCCGGAGCGGCAGCCGGGTTCTGCGGCATCACCGTCGTCGCCTCCGAATCCGCAACCGAACGACGCGGCAACGGATCAGGACGCTGAGGCATGACCGTCGTCGCCTGCTGATCGACAGCCGGGGATTGAGGAGCGGAAGGAACTCCACCGCCGCCGGGCACCGACGTCGCTTTGCCTGCACCCGTACGCTTAAGGCCACCGTTTTGACCAAGGTCGCCTGCGCTTGGACGCCTACGCTCCGACAGCGGAGTCACGGCGCTTTCGGCGAAGCGCTGGGCAGCCGAGGCTGACAAAGCGACCTGCGAGTCGGGGGATTCGTGCTGAGCAGCCGATCCTTGGTCTGTCTCTCGGGATTCTGTCACGATCAGTCCTTCCGTACTCAGGCGTTCCGCGTGCGTGCGGTCACGGCTTGGGAGACAACATTTTGTTGATCGGCGATGGAGGTTAGGCGAAGGAATTCCCTTCGATTCTCCACTACCGTCGCAAGTTTCTGGCGGTCAGCATCGATACGCGCCGGGTCGGGGCCGTGCTGAGCCATGATGCACTGGTCAAGTCCGAGAGAAGCCAGGTTTGCCAGGAAGGAACGCATCGCACGGGTTGCATCGCGCCCACCTCGCGTTGACCACTTGATGGAGGCCTTCTGCACGCGCTTATCTATGGCCATCGTCACCTCGCCGGGGAGTACCCATCCGGTGCGTACGTAGGGGACCAAGCCCTTGCGGATTTTCGCTCGTTGCTGGCGCGTTGCTCTCAGCAGCAGGAGCGCCCACAGGATGAAGCCGGGTACATAGATGACACCGTACATGGTATAGAATCCCCGGTCGCCAAAATATGCTGCGCTGCCATTCCACGTCAGATGGATGAGCATGGCGCACACCCAAAAGATCGTGACGATGCCAGCCCTCATCCATCCGTTCTTGAACGAGAGCAGGGCCAGAGCCAAACCGATTCCGGTCATGGATGTTGCCATCACGTGCAAGAACGGACTCATCAGGCCGCGCAGAGCGACCAGCCACAGAAGGTGCGCAGTTCCCTCTGGTTCTCCGCGCAGGTAGTAGAGGATGTCTTCCGTGAACATGAAGCCGGCTGCTGACAATCCCCCGTAGATGGCACCATCGAGGACGGAGTTGATGTTGGTGCGACGAACGACGACGACGATGATCACGCCGATGGCTTTGAGGGTCTCCTCGACGAGGGGAGCGACGAAGGTTGTGGACAGAGCGTTCGCCGTATCAAAGTTGCCGAGTGAATAGTCTAGGTTCTTGCCCAGCGCGGTATTGACGATGCCGGAGGAAAGTGTTGCGATGCCCGCGCCCCACAAAAACACTGCGACCTTGGTTTTCCATGGCTCGGGGGCCCACCGGTCCAGGCGGTGCAGGAACGCGAGGACGATCCCCAGGGGAATGAGAGCAAGCAGAGTAGTTTTCACGAGCGCCAGGTAGCTCGATGCCACCGGCGAAAGGAAGAAAACGGTGAGGCCGATCAGGCCGATAATCCCGGCAGCGGTCAGGATGATTTCAAGCCAGGGGAAGGAATGCTGAGCCTTCGGTGTCTGCCACACGGGAGCAGCTTCGTCGGGGGCGGGCGAACCAATGCTGCTGGCCTCACCGATGGCGGTGGCACTGAGCTTCTTGAGCCGGTAGTCTTCGCCCGGCCCTCCCCAATGGGCGCGTCGCATATCAGTATCCTCGTCCGCCAATGTGAGTATCGTCGTCAAAGTCGATGGGTTCCGGTATCGGAGCGCGCCCAGCGAGCCTGAGCAACTTTACCATTCGTGCGGAACGCAGGGCCCGAACCCCCGCGACGTCAACGTTGTGCACATTTCGCGTCAATTCGATGCGGTAGCAGGTCGCGTCGAGAGCCTCGAGGCGAGCGGCGGCCTGCGGATCCGAGGTTATTGAGCAACGTACCTCAGGAGTGAGTGTGTCACGGATGGCGCGTGACAGCGCCGACGCTCGCTCCAACCGTGCCGCGACCTCCACACGATCACCCCTACGCGAGGCCGTGGTTCGTCGGTCGAGGCCATCGGTCGTTAGCTGGTCACCGTCGTCGTGGATGGAGGCGCGCGCGACGTCACGCATAACCTCGGCCCCTCCCCCATTGAAAGGAGCAGTCTGTGCCAGGAGTGAGGCCTCGGAGGCACGGCGCAGCAGCAGACGTGAGAGCGCTTCACGCGAGGCGATAATGCGCTGGTGCAGACGGTCGAGCCTGCGTGCCCGACTGATCGCTGCTCCGACGCTGATTGCGAGCGCGACGACGACGAGGACAATGGCGACAAGAACCCAAGCGGACAGTGAGATCACGACAGCGATTCTCCTCGCTTTTTACGACGACGGAACAGATGACGCGTCCGGCGCGGACCGGAGGTGGCGGGACTACCCATGTCGATGGCCAGTTTGTATACCTCGAAAACCTTGTCTGCGACGACCTCCCAATCGTATTGAACCGATGAGCGCTGGCCGGCTTCGGCCAGCGCGTCGAGCCGCGCCGGATCCCCCAGCAGGTCAATGAGGGTAGCCGCCAAGGCTTCGGAGCTGCCCGTCTCGAAGAGGGCACCCGCGCGCCCATCCTCCAGGACCGCGCAAAAGGCCGGAATGTCGGAGGCAACGACTGCGGTGCGCGCGGCCATCGCCTCGACCAGAACGATGCCGAAGGACTCGCCTCCCGTCTGCGGAGCAACGTAGACGCTCGCGCCCGCCAACAGGGATTCCTTCTCCTCGTCGCTAATGCCACCCAGGAAGGACACCGATTCGCCGAAACGAGCCACGGCCTCGCGACAATCGGGTGCGTCTCCCCGGCCAGCGATCAGGAAACGCGTACCCGGGAAGCGCTCGAGGACAGTTTCGATTGCTCCGACGAAGATACTCAGTCCCTTACGCGGCTCGTCGAGACGCCCAAGGAACACGACGACAGGACTCTCCTCGGTGGCGGCCCACTGAGGAAGGGGCGTCGCCGTGCGGAACGAGGCGGTCTCCACGCCATTCGGGATGATGACTGCGTCACCACCGTGGTGTTCGATGAGAGTGCGTCGCGCTTCCTCGGACACGGCGATGCGCACGCCAATGCGCTCCATGTAAAGCCTCATCGGGGCCGAGGCAATGGCGCGGGAAACCGAACGACCGAGCGCCGCGTGGAACGTGCCGACCAGCGGGGCGCGCGAGATCATCGCCGCAGCCATCGACACCGACGGCACAACGGGTTCGTGCACGTGGACAACGTCAAAGTCGTTCTCCTCCAGCCAGCGCCGCGTGCGCGTCATCGTCGTTGGCTTGACCGAAATGTTGGCAACAGAACCGTTGAAGGGAACCGACACCGAGGAGCCTGCGGATGTGATCCACTCGGGCAGGTCACGTGACGTTGACGGCGTCAGGACGCGCACGTCGTGGCCGCGTGAGCGGAGTTTGAGCGCAAGGTCGCGAATGTGGAAACCCACTCCCCCGGGCACGTCCCACGAATAGGGGTTCACGATCCCGATCTTCATCGATTCTTCCTCTCGTGCTCGGCCCGGGCACGGGCTAGGCGCTGGGGGTCCAAGTCGTCGATGAACACCCGCTGCATCATGTGCCAGTCTTCGGGTTTATCCGCCATCATCGCGGCGAACGCGCTGACCCACGCCTGTGTCAGCGCCTCCACGCGGTTGACACCGGGGGCAAGGTCGGCTGGGACGGCGATAGGACCCACGCAGCGCACGCGAACGTCCGCCCCCGTCGGCGACTCGTTCTCGTAGGTAATGCACGCCGCGAAGAGTGGGCGTTCCAGCTTCAGAGCGAGGGCTGCCGGGCCGGCTGCGACGAGCGCGCGTCGCGTGCCTAGGTCCACTTCGATGCCAGAGCCGGAAATATCCCGGTCGGCCAGGAGGGGCACAATGACACTGCGTCCGCGTACGCGCTCGACGAGGGTAGCGAACACCGAGTCACCCTTGCCGACGCCGATGACTTCCATTCCCAAACCCTCGCGCAGGGCAACGAAACGCTGGAACAACGAACGCGGCTCAACCTTCTCAGCCACCGTGACGATTGGTCGCCCGTTCGCACACACCCATGCTCCCGCGCGATCCCAACTGCCCGAGTGTCCCAGGGCCAGAACGACCGGGCCGTCGACGCTGGCTGCGACGAGTTCCCCGAAGCCTTCGAAAGTGATGCCCTCTGCCAGCGGTGCCCCACGTCGCGAACCGAGCATGAGTTCCTCGGCGTAGTTGCGAATATGCGAGCGAACAGCGGCAACGACCAGTTCCTCCGTTGGCTCGCTACCAGTGAGCCGAGCCACATTGGCACGCAGACGTGCGATGGACGCTCCCCCACGCCGCGCCGCGATCCCAGCTCCGACATGGGCCGCGCGCATGACGAGGCCGAGCGGAAGGCGGGGAGCAACAGTGAAAGCTACGGACAGGAGGGAAAAGGTCACGAGGCTCCCTCGTCGATGTGACGCGCAGTGAACCAGATGCGCTGGCAGACGGTCACGAAGGATGCGAACGCCACCCAGGTCAGGCCGACGGCCAGCACCCACTCGGGCGCCCCGAGGCTCATGATCATCGCCGACCCCATACCAACGATCAGGCGATCCGTGCGCTCAGCGATGCCGAGTTTGGCGACGACACCGACCGATTCCGCGCGTGCGCGCGCATAGGGCACAGCAGCCGCACCGACGATCGAGCAGATGCCCGCGATGATCACCCATGTACGCACAGGGGAATCAGCCATGCGGAAGACCGCGAAAGCAGTCAACGATCCGAAGACCGCGCCGTCGGCGAGCCGGTCAAGCGTCGAATCCAGGAAGGCACCGAAGCGCGTTCCGCCGGTCGTCATACGCGCCAGCATTCCGTCGACCGAATCGCCGAACATCACGACCGCCAGGGCGATGCCTCCCTGCCAGATCCAGCCCCGCGGGATACAGATGACCGCGACGGCCACGGACGCGACCGTCCCAGCCACCGTCACCATGTTCGGGGTCACGCCCATGCGCGCGAGCACGCGAGCCAGGGGCGTGAACACGGCCTTGGTGATCGATCGTCCGTGGTTGCCGAGCATCAGCCCTCCTTCGGCCAGGCGGCGGCAAGCCGGGCGCGCGCGTCCTCAAGTAGTTCAGGCACAGCCTTCGTGCGCGCGATGATGGGAAGGAAGTTCGCATCCCCCGCCCACCGGGGCACGACGTGCTGGTGAAGGTGAGCGGCAATGCCTGCACCCGCGACCTCGCCCTGGTTCATGCCCAGGTTGAAGCCGTGAGGTCCAGCCACCTCGCGGCTGACCCGCATGGCGGTGGCCGTCAGCTCTCCCAGCTCCACGCGCTCGGCGTCGGTCAGCTCCGTGTAGTCGGAAACATGACGGTACGGGCACACCAGCAGGTGGCCTGAGTTGTAGGGGAACAGGTTCATGAGCACAAAGCAGGTGGCCCCTCGGTGAACGATGAGTCCCTCATCGTCGGCCTTGCCCGGCGCACTGCAGAACGGGCAGGTCCTGTCGCTCGCATCGGCTGGTTTGCCTTCTCCGTGGATGTAGGCCATCCGGTACGGGGTCCAGAAACGACCGAAGCCGTCCGGGACGCCCGCGAGTTCGCGGGCGTCCTCGGTGGGCAACGGTTCGGGGTGCGTGCCCGGCTCCGTCATGGTGCTCACGCCTCGTCGAGGCCGTCGATCTGGTCGGCGTTGTTGCGCTGCTCGATGTGCGAGACGATCAGCTCGACGGCGCGATCAACGGCGACGCCGTTATGCTGCGAGCCGTCACGCAGGCGGAAGGACACGGCCCCGGCCTCGACGTCCTCGCCGCCGGCGATGAGCGTGTAGGGGATCTTGTCCTTGGAGGCGTTGCGGATCTTCTTGCCGAAGCGGTCATCCGACAGGTCGGTCTCGACGCGTACGCCACGCTCGCGCAGCTTGGCGGCAACATCCTTGACGTAGTCGTCGAAGGCCTCCGCGACGGGGATGAGGCGGACCTGGACGGGCGAGAGCCACGCCGGGAACGCGCCCGCGTAGTGCTCGGTGAGCACACCGATGAAGCGCTCGACGGAACCCAGCTTCGCGGAATGGATCATGACGGGGCGCTGACGCGTACCGTCGGCGGCCGTGTACTCCAGGTCGAAGCGCTCGGGCTGGTTGAAGTCATACTGGATCGTCGACATCTGCCAGGTACGGCCGATGGCGTCCTTGACCTGCACGGAGACCTTGGGGCCGTAGAAGGCGGCACCGCCCGGATCGGGAACGAGGTCAAGGCCGGTCGCAGCGCACGCGTCCTCCAGAGCCTTGGTGGCGGCAGCCCAATCCTCGTCCGAGCCGATGAACTTGTCCTTCTTCTTGCCGTCCTCGTCGCGCGTGGACAGCTCGAGGTAGAAGTCCTTCAGGCCGAAGGCGGAGAGGATCGAGAGGAAGAACTCGATCTGGCTACGGATTTCTTCGGAGGCCTGCTCGGGCGTGCAGTACGTGTGCGAGTCGTCCTGCGTGAAGCCGCGCATACGCGTCAGACCGTGAACGACGCCGCTCTTCTCGTAGCGGTAGTCGTGGCCCAGCTCGTAGAAGCGCAGGGGCAGCTCGCGGTAGGAGCGGCCGCGCGAGCGGAAGATGAGGTTGTGCATCGGGCAGTTCATGGCCTTGAGGTAGTACTCCTGGCCCGCCTTGGTGACGTTACCCTCAGCGTCGCGTTCCTCGTCCACGAGCATGGGCGGGAACATCGTGTCCGCGTAGTAGGGCAGGTGACCCGACGTGTGGAAGAGTCCGCCCTTGGAGATTTCGGGGGTGTGCACGAAGTCAAACCCGGCCAACTTGTGACGGTCGGTCACGTAGGACTCGATCTCGTGGCGCAGGATGCCGCCCTTGGGGTGGAAGATGACCAGGCCGGGGCCGATCTCCTCGGGGAAGGAGTACAGGTCCAGCTCGGCTCCGAGGCGACGGTGGTCGCGGCGCTCGGCTTCCTTGATGCGCTCCTGGTAGGCCACCAGGTCCTCCTTGGAGGCCCAGGCGGTACCATAGATGCGCTGAAGCTGGTCGTTCGACTGGTCGCCCTTCCAGTAGGCGGCCGAGGCCTTGGTCAAGGCGAAGCCGTTGCCGATCAGCTTGGTGGAGGGCAGGTGGGGGCCGCGGCACAGGTCCTTCCAGGCGACGGAACCGTCGCGGCGGACGTTGTCGTACATGGTGAGGGTGGCGCCGCCAACCTCGACGGAGGCACCCTCGGCACCCTTGCCCTTCGTGGTGACGAGCTCGAGTTTGTAGGGCTGCTCGGCCAACTCAACCACGGCCTCGTCCTCGGAGACCTCGCGGCGCACGAAGCGCTGGCCTTCCTTGACGATGCGCTTCATGCGCTTCTCGAGTTCACGCAGCAGCTCGGGGGTCACCGCGTCGATGTTGCCGAAGTCGTAGTAGAAGCCGTCGGTGATGAACGGGCCGATGCCGAGGTTCACGTCGGGGAAGACGTCCTGAACAGCCTGCGCGAGCACGTGCGTGGCGCTGTGGCGCAGGATGTTCAGGCCATCCTCGCTGGCCAGGGTGATGGCCTCGACGGTCGTGCCCTCCTCAAAGGGGGTCGCGAGGTCACGCGGCGTGCCGTCAACCTTGATGGCGACGACGTCACGGGACTTTTCGAACCACGTCGTGCCCGTGGTCCCCGCTGGTACGGTCTGGTTTTCTCCGTCGATGACGAGCGAGATGTCGGGCACGGTGTCTCCTTTTTCGATTCGTTCGAGAGCTTTAGTCGCTAGTGGGATTCTATCCCTGCTGACCCCGCCGTTCAGGAGCGGGCGTGCCAGTCCTTGACGGCTTTGGCCGCACTCAGGGCGCGATAGGTGCTCTTCTTAATGGGCATATCCCAGCCGCCGGGCACGTCTGTGAAGTGCGAGGCAAAGGCACTCTTGTACTTGCCGACGCTGTAGAGTTCGGGGCAACGCGGCGAGTGCGCGCCCATAAGATCGAATTCGCGCACGCCGTCGCGCGCCAGGAATTCGGCTGCCAGGAAGTCCAAAACGGGGGGCTGGCGCAGGCGTCGGCCGGCCTCCGTGGAAGCACCATATTCAGCCTGTGCGCGAATGCCCTCAACCAGACAGAAGTCCCAGCACAGGATATTACCGTCGGCGTCACGCATCGAGAAGATGCGCGCGTGCTTGGGGCCGAGAGTCGTGAGCAGGCTCATGTAATAGTCCTTGGGGTGAGGACGGAAACCATCGCGCTCGGCGGTCTCTTCCATGACAGCGTAGTACTCGTCGATGACCTCGGCGGCGTTGGCTGTGTCCTCATGGAAGGTGATGCCTTCGGCTTTGCCCTTCTTCAGGCCGGAGCGGATCGAGCGCTTACCGGACTTGGGCATGGTGGCCAGAATCGCGTCCTCGGTCTTGCCGGAGGTGTCGATAACGACGGTGCGGTCGTAGGAGATGGTCTGCAGCGGCATGACCAGGTCGGGGTGCTGGTAGATGGCGTGCAGGCGCACGAAGACGACGGACTTGTCCCGCTCCTTGATCTCGCGCACCAGGTCGGCGCGCAGCGCGGCCTCACGTTCCGGGCTGGCTTCCTTCACCCAGGCAGGACCCCACTTGGCCCACAGGTAGTGCACGCCGCGCACCGTGTACTTGTAGAGGGTGATGAAGGCTACCTTGGTGTCGTCCTCGTACCAGGCGTAGCGTCCCCACACGCCGTGTCCCTGCGACTTTTCGAAGGTCTCCCACACGCAGGTCTGTTCGATCGGCAGGGAGCGGTCCTGGAATCCGGAGACTGCGGCAATCTTGTCTTCTTGAGAGATGGGCACGAGTGAGGTGGTCGTCATGGTGTCCTCAGTTTGTTGTAAATGTCTGTCGCGTGTAGGTAGGTGGTCAGTGTAGCAGGGGCTGCTCCCCCGTTGACGAGGTCCTGGCCGGGTCTCGGGTGCAGTTCCTTGGGGCGGGTGACCGCCTCAGTACGAGGTTTCGGTGGGCTTCGGGTAGTAGCGCGCGAACTTGCGGCGGTGGTTTTGCTTCTGAAGCCACACGGTCAAGTTACGGCGCGGGTCCGTCTCAGTGGGGTTCAGGAGCAGGTCGAAGCGGCGTCCCTCGCGGATGATGCGCTTGACGCGCGCACGCAGATCGGTGTCGATGATGTAGCGCAGGAGCAGCGAGTCGGGAACCAGCGTGTAGAGGATCTCGTCCTTGGCCTGCGTCTGCTCGCAGGCCTGGCCGTCGATGAGGTCAGCAACCATCGGGATCATGGGGTTGGCACCGGCGGCGGCCATGTACCAGTTGTTACGGCCAATACGGGGGTTAACCTCGAAGAAAACGGCGCGTCCATCGCGCGGGTCGATCTTGACATCGAAGTTCGCGAACCCACGGTAGCCGTTCTCGGTGAGGAGCGTGCAGGCGTCCTTCCACAGCGTAGGGAAGTTCTCAGTGATCATGGCGACAGGGTTACCGATCATAGTCGGAGCGTGGTCTTCGAGGAGCACGCGGGCCGAGCCGATGAGCGTGACTTCACCGCGCGAATCCACGTAGGCGGTGATCGAACGCATCGCGGTGTTGTCCCCGGGGATCAGTTCCTGGACGAGGAACGTGTCGCGGAAGCCCGCATCCTTCAGAGTCTTCCAGAGCTGAGTCAGTTCCTCAGGCGTGTCGATGAACCAGATCTTGCGCTTTCCCTCAAACTCGAGGACGTCGTAGGGTTCGCCGTTAGCGGCCTTGGCCACCACGGGGAACGTAAAGGGGATCTCCGGGGCCGCCCAGGCCTCGTCCGTGGCGTTGGAGAAGTCCACCTCGACCGTGCCGGGCGTGTCGATGCCGGCGCGCTCGCAGGCGCGCGCGAACTCTGCCTTGTCAGTGAGCCTCTCCATGACCTCCAGGTTCGGGAAGGGCAGCGCGTAGTGGCGCGAAAGCTTGTCCATGTTGCGGGCCACGAACGCGGAGAAGATGTCATGGTTCGCCATGAGGATGAGTTTCTTGTCGGGGAACTCCCCCGCGATCATCATGAGCGTGTCGAGGAGCTGGGCGTCGGTGGCGTGTGCGCTCACGTGGCGGACATCGAAAAAGTGTGACCGTGTGATCGATTCGGTCGGCTGGGACCCCACACAGATGCAGCGGCACCCGAAGGCTTCATTGAAACAGCGGCCAATTCCGTATACGCCGAAGTCCCCTCCGATGATCACAGGAAGGATGTCCTGGCGGGGAGAGAGCGGACGTGGCCGAGTCAGGTAGTCAATCGTCATGCCACCAGCCTAGCGCCTGGTAGGATACAGAACGATCCCTGAGACTTGACTCACCTACCCGAAAGTCCATCATGAGTGCCCAATTCCCGCCCAACAATCGCCAGCCGTATCCGCGCCAGCCGATGGGCGGATACCAGCAGCAAGGCGGCTACCAGCAGGGCGGATACCAGCAGGCACAGCCTCAGCAAGGCGGCTACCAGCAGGGCGGATACCAGCAGGCACAGCCTCAGCAAGGTGGCTACCAACAGGGCGGATACCAACAGGCACAGCCTCAGCAAGGTGGCTACCAACAGGGCGGATACCAACAGGCACAGCCTCAGCAAGGTGGCTACCAACAGGGCGGATACCAGCAGGGCGGATACCAGCAGGCACGACCCCAGCAGGGCGGCTATCAGCAAGCAGGCCCACAGCAGCGCGGGTACCAGCAGGGCGGCCAGCAACGCTACGGCGCGCCCATACCCAGGCAGCCTCGGCCCGCCATGGCACCGATGGGTGATTCTTCGGACGACAATACGAGAAAGATGATGATCGCTGCGATTATTGCTGGCGTCTTCGTCATTACGCTGGTGTGCGGCTATCTGCTGAAGGACTACTTCTTTTCCGAAGTAGTCGTCTCGGAGGGTTCCTCTCACCAGACGACATCGGAAGCCGTAGCGAGTATGCAGATACATCCATTCGTCGCCCTCACGACGCCTACTGCCTCCTCAGAATCCCATGTTCTTGCGCTCTGATCTTCTGCCCGCCGCTCGTGTCGATGCCGACCCGTGGTGGAAGAACGCGGTCCTTTACCAGGTGTACCCCCGCTCTTTCCAGGACACGAACGGCGACGGGATCGGAGATCTCGACGGTATCTACCGTCGCCTCGAGTACCTGGCGCGCCTCGGGGTCGACATCATCTGGATCTCCCCCATCTATCGCTCGCCGCAGGCCGACAACGGCTACGACATCTCCGACTACCGCGACATCGACCCGCTGTTTGGCGACCTAGCAGTCTTTGACACCCTCGTTGCGCGCGCCCACGGGCTGGGTATGCGCGTGGTGATGGATCTGGTAGTCAACCACACGTCGATTGAGCACCCGTGGTTCGTTGAATCGGCATCGGGGCGCGAGTCCGCGCGCCGCGACTGGTACTACTGGCGTGATCCGCGCCCAGGCCTCGAACCGGGCACGCCAGGCGCAGAGCCGACGAACTGGGAGTCTTTCTTCGGTGGTTCTGCCTGGGAGTACGATCCAACCTCGGGCCAGTACTACCTCCACTTGTTCGCCCGCGAGCAGCCGGATCTGAACTGGGAAAACCCGCAGGTGCGCGACGCGGTCTACGACATGATGAACTGGTGGCTTGATCGCGGTGTCGACGGCTTCCGTGTCGACGCAATCGACGTTATCTCCAAGCGCCCAGGCCTGCCCGATGGAGGCCCCGCCCGTGCTCCCTTCGGTGTCGGTCACGAGTGCTTCGCTGATGGCCCTCGCCTGCACGAGTTCCTCCAGGAGATGCACGAGCACACGTTCGCGCTCCACCCCGGCACGTTCACGGTCGGCGAGGCTTCCAACGCCTCCCCCGAGTCTGCCCTCCTGTTCTGTGATCCGGCCAGGCGCGAGTTCAACATGCTCATCCAATTCGAGCACGTGAACCTCGGTCAGGAGAACGGGAAGTTTTCCCCGCGTCCCCTGGCTGACGGCGAGTTGGCCGACGTACTGACTCGCTGGCAGGAGACCCTGGGCGAGCGTGGCTGGAACGCCCTGTACCTGGAAAATCACGACCAGCCGCGGGCGGTGGCGCGCTTCGGGGATCCCCAGAACGCCTGGTTCGAGTCTGCGACCGCCCTGGCAACCGCGTATTTCCTGCAGCGTGGTACACCCTTCATCTACCAGGGCCAAGAGATCGGCATGCTCGGCGGGCAGTTCACCCGACCAACCGATTTCCGTGACGTCGAATCCCTGAACTACCTGCGCGCCCATACCGGCGATGATGTGCCCGCCGGTCTGGCGGCTATCTCGCGCGACAACGGACGCACCCCGATGCAATGGGATTCCTCCCCTAACGCCGGGTTCACGAGTGGAACGCCTTGGATCGACGTGCCTGCCTCGGCCTCGCATATCAACGTCGAGGCACAGCTGGAGGATCCCTCCTCCGTTTACGCGTACTACCGCGCGCTCATCGAGGCACGCCACCGAGTGCCGGCACTGACGGTCGGCTCCTTCGAACGTATCGACGCTGGCGATCCTGCCCTGTTCGTCTATCAGCGCTCCTGTGAGGGGTCTGCTGTTCTCGTTGCCGTGAATCTCTCGGGACGCGCAATCATCCCGTCAGGCGCCCTCATCGACGAGGCCTTCCCTTCTTCGCGCTGGAACCTGTACCTGGGAAACACAGCGGATTCCCACTCCGACACCGAGCAAGAAACACTGCACCCGGCCCCGGCCTCGTCCATGGCCCCCTGGGAGGCGCGCGTCTACCTGGCAGCACGCTAAGCGCTGACGGGTACTGAAGACGCAGACACGAGTGGGTGGGAGGAACATTACTCCTCCCACCCACGTCAGTTGTGCGCGTGCCGCGCAAGACTCAGCGGTGGCGACGCTTGGCTGCCACGAACGACAGACCCGCGAACGCGACGATTCCCGCCAACACGCCCAGCCCAGCGGCGTCGGTACCCGTCGACGCCAGGTTCGGCGTCGGCGACGGTGTTACCGAAGGAGTCGGGGCCGGGGCGGAGGGCGTCATCGAAGGGGTCGGGGCCGGGGTGGAGGGCGTCTCCGAAGGTGTCGGCGACGGCGTGGGGGCCAGCGTATTCGTCAGGGTGAGCGCGAAGATGTGGTCATCACTCAGTGTGAAACTCGCCTCTCGGTTGTCAGCTGCCAGCGTGACGCCATCGGCGGTCTCAAACACACGACTCTCCGCATCATTCCAGGTGATCTCGGCGGCCTCGGGCAGATCACCCTCGGACACGGTCACCTCGGTGCCCGGCGGCAGTGGCGCAGGGTAGGTGTAGGTTTCGCCAGCCTTGATGGTCGCCTCGAAGGTCTTGTCCACCGTGGGGTCAGCGGCGTTCTTCAGCGTGATCTCCAGCGTATAGTTGAGGTCCTTCGCAGCTTCCGGCAGGTCACCCTCAACCTTCTTCGTCACCGAGAACGTCTGATGAGCGTTGGCGTCTGCGACCGCACCGTAGCGCAGCACCTTCGTAATCGGGTCGACCCTCTCGCCGGGAACGTTGTAGGTCACGGTGTTGGAAAACTCGCCAACAACATCACTGGCTCGCTTAGCACCCTCAACGCGGGCCGGCAGCAGGATGATCGCCGACTGATTGGCGGGGATCTCGCCGAGCGCGACCGTCACCTTGGTGGGCGTGCACTGGATCTGAGCAGCCGCACCGAATGCGCCATTGGACGTGTCCTTGTCACGGCGCAGGCCCTCAGAGGTGGTCGGGTCGGTCACGAGGTAGGTGTGAGTCCTCGTGTACTCGTTGACCGTGTCGCAGTCAAAGCTCCAGCTGGAGGCGGCGGGTGCCTCGTCGACAATGGACGCACCCGTCACAGCCGTGTCACCCGCAGGCAGCACGACGCGCCACATGATGGCTTTGTTCTCATCACCATCCTCAGAATCGGACAGGTTAATCCAGCCGTCCTTCTGGTAGCGGGCTTCACCGGGGGTACGGCGCGTCATCTCGAGATGACGCGTGGCCTTTCCACCGATCTCGACGACGTAGGTCTCGCCCCCGGGGCCGGAATAGCTGGCCAGGCCATACGTCGTGACCGTGCCGTACCACTGCGCAGCGGATTCGACCTTGTCATTAAAGATGACGGTCACCGTCCCATCAGTGGCCCAGGTTCCGCAGCCGACGGCGACGTTGTCGTGGGAGTACACCGTAAAGGCACGCGCAACATTCGGGCGCAGAACGGTCTCGCCCGTCGCCTGATTGACGACATTCGCGTTGTAGGTGAAATAGTCACCGGCCTTTACGTGTCCCTCGGTCTGCCAGGGAAGTTTCACTCCCAGATCCCACCAGTCTCCCACGGCGTGGACCTCGTGCCCCGCGTGATCAACAAGCTGGGCGTTGTCCCAGTCCAAGGTAACCTTGTCGCTCACATCCGTCACCGGTGCTGGACAGGCCGGCGCGTCGGCATGTGCAGGGACCGACGCGGAGACGATTTGTGTGACGCCAAAGAAACTCAATACCAGTGCACATATGGCAAGAAGGGCACCAAAGTGACGGTGCTTCAACGCAACCATAGAAAACTCCTGTCAACGGGATGCGCGACGATGTCGCTTCACACCCCGTCAGTGTAGGCCATTACCCTGTAATTAGGTCAAGATACGGTTCAAACACCGCCCCACACCCCCCAAAATTAGGATTCGTAAGGCGTTTTATCCGTGTATTTACGCCATTTATATTGCTAGTGTCAATTTTGAAAGTTCGGGCGTGTCGAAACGGCGGGTGCCGACGCGCGACCAGCATGAATGATCAACGACCGGGCACACCTATTTGACTGTACTAACCGACTGATAGGGTTTTAGCCTTTCAGTCGCTCACAGATGATGATTACCTGGAACAAACACCCTTACCAACCCGTCAAACAAGATGGCCCACACAAGTGCGCCGCATGTCATATTCGCCCATTGTGCAGCAGAAACACCAGCCAGCCATTCCCCCTTCAAGCTCACCACATGCACCCAAGTTGGACAGCCAGAACACCCGCACAACTACGAGTGACATTCATCACCCAAGACACGGCTAAACCCGCCTGGCGGAACCTAGGCGTGGCCTCCCAGCCGCCAGCAGATGGGTTAATGAACGCATATGCTGGTCGAACCCGCCTGAGAGATCCTTGAAATAACGTTGTTGCAATTCCAAGGTTTGGGGCTATTGGACACGTGGTGTTGCCGTGTTGCATCGCTAGATGTCGGGTCCGCGCACGGTCTGGTGCTCCACTCGTTGTTTGCGCTGTGGCCACGGGGTATCAGCTTTGGACCTGGCCACCGTTGGGCACTGGAGCTGCGATCTCGTGCCCTGTGGTACCCGGTGTCTGGGTGATTTGGGGGTCGTGGTGGCATGAGAAGCATCGAATCGACGCATCACCAGCACGCGCGGCACTCATAAGGAGCATGCCGCCCAAAGTGCAGACCACCTCGCCGAAAAACGGCAAAAATGGGCTGTTCTGGGTGAGGTGGTCTGCGATTTGGGCAAATCCGGGAACACGGCAAACACGACCACCCACAACCGCGACTTTCCCGCGCAACACAGCCGACAAGTCACCACCCCAGCAACACGATGTGTCCATCCTTCGGCTTATAGGACATGTCGTGTTGCTGGGTTCGTACCTTGCGCGCCTTGGTATGCCCTTCTCGTCCGCACGTGGGCCTACTATTCCGAGTCTGGGCTGTCTCATCCTCACGTGGACCCGCTATTCCGAGTCTGGGCAACCCCGCCCACGTACGGAACAGCGGGTTAACGTGCGGAACAGACGGCCCACGTGCGAAACAGCGGGTTCACATGCGGGACGCGTTGGAACCCAGGCCGCTGTCGCACACAGCCAATCCATGACGGATCATGGGGCAGCCACACACAGGCCCGCGATGCAGCATTCACAGGAACGAGGCAAACACGACCACCCACAACAGCGACTTTCCCGCGCAACAAAGCTGAAAAGTCACCCTGCTAGCAACACGATTTGTCCATCCTCATAGTTGGTCCCAACCAACTAAAACACCGACTTTCCCGCACCAGCACAACGAAAAGTCAACACTCCAGCAACACGTAGTGTCCTATAACCCGATAACCCCGCAACATCACGCAGCATGAGGGAAAATACGAAAAAGCCGGACCCTATGGTTCGGCTAATATGGTGGGCGATACTGGGATCGAACCAGTGACCTCTTCCGTGTGAAGGAAGCGCGCTACCCCTGCGCCAATCGCCCGAGGTGGGTACGGGATTCGAACCCGTGTATACGGCTTTGCAGGCCGCTGCCTCGCCTCTCGGCCAACCCACCACGCCCAATGGGATCGTGTGGATTCCCGATTGAGAGCGGATGACGGGACTCGAACCCGCGACCCTCACCTTGGCAAGGTGATGCTCTACCAACTGAGCCACATCCGCGTGAACCGCTTGTGCGGCTGGGCTAATGCCCGATAACCCCAAGGGGTTTCCGTGGGCGATACTGGGATCGAACCAGTGACCTCTTCCGTGTCAGGGAAGCGCGCTCCCGCTGCGCCAATCGCCCGAGCGGATGACGGGACTCGAACCCGCGACCCTCACCTTGGCAAGGTGATGCTCTACCAACTGAGCCACATCCGCGTTGTCTCCGGAACGTTTCCGTTCCTTGCAACGGGTAAAACCTTAACAGACCTTCCGGCGAGAATGCAAAACGAAACCGCAGTAATCCAAGTCACATGCTCATTTTTGCCCGGATTATCACCAGTTGTGCGGTGTTCATGCCACCCTTATTCGTATGGAAACTCGACCTGGTAAGGCGTACCCGCTGGGCGCCACCTTTGATGGAACCGGCACCAACTTCGCGATCTACTCATCGGTCGCCACCGCAGTCACGCTGTGCCTGCTCGATGACGACCTGAACGAAATGCGCATCCCCATGACGGAGGTGGACGCCTACGTGTGGCATGTCTACGTGCCGCAGGTGCGTGCTGGCCAGCGCTACGGCTACCGCATCGACGGACCATGGGATCCCATGAACGGTCTGCGCTGCGACCCTTCCAAGCTCCTACTCGACCCCTACGCTAAGGCTATTGAGGGCCAGCTGAAGGATTCCCTCTCCCTCCTCTCCTACTGTTCCGACGATCCCCTCGTCCTGAAGGGCGGGGATTCCGCCGCCGCCACGATGCACTCCATCGTCGTCAATCCCTTCTTCGACTGGCAGGGCGACCACAGCCCGGGTCACGACTACTCGGAGTCGATCATCTACGAGGCACACATCAAGGGCATGACGATGCGCCACCCGGACGTGCCAGAAGAGCTGCGCGGCACCTACGCCGGTATGGCACATCCCGCGATCATTGAGCATCTGACAAAGCTGGGCGTCACCACGGTCGAGCTCATGCCAATCCACCAGTTCACGAACGATACGACGCTCCAGGCCAAGGGGCTGTCGAACTACTGGGGCTACAACACGATCGGATACTTCGCTCCGCACAACGCCTACGCGGCCAGCCGCGAACCCGGCGCACAGGTCTCAGAGTTCAAGGCGATGGTCAAAGCACTGCACGCCGCAAATATCGAGGTCATCCTCGATGTTGTCTACAACCACACAGCTGAGGGCAACCACATGGGTCCGACGCTGTCATTCCGCGGCATTGACAACCCGTCGTATTACCGCCTCGTGGATGGGGATCGCCGCCACTACTTCGACACGACGGGAACGGGCAACTCCCTGCTCATGAGTTCCCCTCAGGTCCTCCAGCTCATCATGGACTCCCTGCGCTACTGGGTGACCGAGATGCACGTCGACGGCTTCCGCTTCGATCTAGCCTCCACGCTTGCCCGCCAGTTCGCTGAGGTCGACCGACTCTCCGCATTCTTCGACCTTATCCACCAGGACCCGATCGTCTCGCAGGTCAAGCTGATTGCTGAGCCTTGGGACGTGGGCGCGGATGGCTACCAGGTGGGCGGCTTCCCTCCCCTGTGGTCGGAGTGGAACGGGAGATACCGCGACACGGTGCGTGACTTCTGGCGCGGCGAATTCTCCTCGTTGCCCGGCTTCGCGTCCCGTTTGGCGGGTTCCTCGGACCTGTATGGGACGACGGGCCGCAAGCCGATGGCATCCATCAACTTCGTCGTTGCCCACGACGGCTTCACGCTGCGCGACCTCGTGTCCTACAACGAGAAACACAACGAGGCGAACGGTGAGGGCGGCGCGGACGGCGCGAACGATAACCGGTCGTGGAACTGTGGCACCGAGGGCAACACGGACGACAAGGACATCATTGAGTTGCGCTACCGCCAGCAGCGCAACTTCCTGACGACCCTCATGTTCTCCCAGGGCGTACCGATGATCGCCCACGGCGACGAACTAGGTCGCACCCAGCGCGGCAACAACAACGCGTATTGCCAGGACAATGAGCTGTCGTGGATCGACTGGAACCTGGACAAGCACGACCACAAGCTCCTGCAGTTCACGCGCGACCTGATCCATCTGCGCCGCGATCACCCGGTCATGCGCCGCCGCCGCTTCCTCGAAGGGCCTGCCAAGCGTGGCGGCGAGTCTGAGCTGGGTGAGATCGAGTGGTTTACACCCGCTGGCACGCACATGACGGAAGAGGAATGGAACCAACCGTGGGCGCGCTCAACGATGGTCTTCTACAACGGGGATGCGATTCGTGAGCCCGATGCCGACGGACGCCGGATCCTCGACGACGATTTCCTGCTGCTGATCAACGCTGCGCCGGAGGCGGTCGACTTTACACTCCCCGACGCAAAGTATGGGTCCCTGTGGCACACGGTTGTTGACACGGCGGGCGACGATGACCACCGAGACTACCGCTCGGGAGACACCGTACATGTCAGGCCACATACCGCCTTCATTCTGCGCAATCCGCGCGGCCTGTAAAACCTAGGGGTCATCTCGATACGTTGCAGGAAACACGTACCCGCTACTTATCGAGATGGCCCCGCGCGGCGCGTCTGTAACAAAAGACAAGATGACACCCGTACGATTTCAATCGTGAATGAGAACGCGGTGCCCGAGGACTTTGTTCGGGCCCTGCTGTCCCTGCGACAGGCCTCCCACCTGCCGCATATCCTCCTCGAGGAGGTGCCACCGCCTCGGCGGCTGGCTCCTTTTACAGCTGCGCTCGCGATGCGCACGATCGATGAGGACAGCGCTGGACAGCCTTTGTCGACTGGCCGCATGGTCGTGTTGCACGACCCTGTGGGCCAGCTCGGCTGGAATGGCACGTTCCGCATCGTGTGTCAGATGCGCACTCAGGTGGATTCCATCATGGCCGTCGATCCGATGTTGTCGGAGGGCGTGTGGGGGTGGATGCTCGATTGTCTTGACGGCGCGGGCGCTGGTTTCCACGACATCACGGGCACGGTCACTCGTGAGATGAGCGAGGCGTTCGGTGGACTGGAGCTGCGAGGCTCGTCCCTGTTTGTCGAGGTCCGAGCCTCGTGGACGCCCAATAGCGAGTATCTTGGGGAGCATCTATTCGGGTGGGCGGATGCCATGCGCAAGACGGCTGGCATCGTTCCTACCCGTCACCTCGAAGGAGTTTGAGTGCTGGTAAACAATGGCGGTGGCTTGCCGCAGGGCGATACGGATAACCCGGAGCTTATCGCTCAGCCACGCGGGGGGACCCCTGCCGTCATTGATACCCGAGAAGGCCTCGAGAAGGCCGCACGCGCGCTGGCACAGGGTTCGACGCCGATTGCGCTGGACGTGGAGCGCGCGCAGGGGTTCCGTTATGGTTCGGACCCGTATCTGGTTCAGATCCGCCGCGAGGACGTTGGCTCGTTCCTGATTGACACCCATGCGCTGCCGGATCTGTCGGTGTTGCAGCCCGGTGTTGAGGACGTGTGGCTGCTGCACGATTGTTTGCAGGATCTGCCGAATCTGCGTCAGGTGGGTCTGCGTCCGTCCGCTCTGTTCGACACGGAGATTGCCGCTCGCCTCGTGGGTTTGGAGCGTTTCGGTCTGGCGGCGGTGGCTGAGCAGGTGTTGGGCTTGGGCCTCGTGAAGGATCATCAGGCATCGGATTGGTCGGTGCGCCCTCTGCCCAAGGAGTGGCTACGCTACGCGGCGCTCGACGTCGAGCTGCTCACGGAGCTGTATTACCGCCTGTCGAAGCGCTTGGATCAGATGGGGCGTTGGGAGTGGGCGCAGCAGGAGTTCGCGCACGCACTCAGCGTCAAGCCGCCGACCGCGAAGCCTGATCGGTGGCGTTCCCTCCCCGGGGCCGGCAAGATCCGTTCGCGCCGAGGTCTGGGTGTCCTCAAGGCGCTGTGGGAGACCCGTGAGTCAATCGCGCGTCGTATCGACATGTCCCCTGGGCGTCTGGTGCGTAACGCGGCGCTCGTACGTGCGGCGTCGAATCCGCCTCGCAACAAGCGTGCCCTCATGTCCATCAACGAGTTCCGCTCCCCCATCGCCCGACAGTACGAGGATGAGTGGATGCGCGCGCTCGCGTCCGTGGCCGCTTTGACCGAGGACGAGCTGCCGCCCAAGCGCAAGCCAGTGCAGCCCGGCTCGATCCCGGAACCGCGCCAGTGGGTTCGCATCGACGAGGCCTCGGCTGCGCGCCTGGGAGTCGTTCGTCGTGCGGTCGCCTCGGTGGCGGCCAGCGTGGGGCTGGCACCCGAGGTGGTGCTGGCTCCGCAGGTGCAACGCTACCTCGCGTGGGCGCCTCTGGATCCTTCGCGTCCATCCGGTGACGAGGTCGAGGAGCGCATGGTGACGCGCGGAGCCAGGGATTGGCAGATCGATCTCACACTCGACCCGGTGTGTGACGCACTCGGCGTCTGAGGGGGCCGCTCGACGCATGCATGCGTGCGACGCGTGTGCGTCGAAGCCCCACCATTCGCTGGTCCATTCGGTCGGCGCCCCCGAGTAACGTGCGTCAGCGCGCTGCGACCACGCTCACGAGGCCGCGAGCCGTCGCCTCAATGCCGTCCGCGTCGTAGCCAAAGTCAGCGATCATCCGGGAACGTTCCCCGTGCTCGGGGAATCCCTGGGGGACGCCGAGGCAGCGCACGGGTATTCCAGATTCCGCGAGAGCGTCGCGCAGCGCCCAGCCGAAGCCGCCGTGCACGATGCCGTCCTCGACCGTGATCACGGCGTCGTAGTCGGCGGCCATGTCCACCAGACCGGACGAAATGGGGATGAGCCAGCGGGGGTCCACGACGGTGACGCTGATGCCGTCTGCGGCCAGTCGTTCCCCCGCCTCGATGGCGTCGGGCGCGCATGCTCCGGTTCCCACGATCAGTACTTTGGCGGGTGAGGACGGGCAGGCCTCGTCGAGGAGAACATCCACTCCCCCAACGCTGCACAGTGCAGGCATCGGCTCAGGCAGGGCACCCTTGCGGTAGCGCAGGACGGTGGGCGCATCGCTGACGTCGAGTGCTTCGCGCAGCTGGCCGCGCAGCGTGTCCTCGTCGCGGGGTGCGGCCAGACGCAGCCCCGGGATCAGCGAGCACATCGCGATATCCCAGACGCCGTTGTGGGACGCACCGTCCGCTCCCGTAATTCCCGCTCGATCAAGGACAAGCGTGACGCCCGCCTTGTGCAAAGCAACGTCCATGAGAAGCTGGTCGAAAGCGCGGTTCAGGAACGTCGCGTACAGGGCGACAACGGGATGCGCGCCCTCGTAGGCCATGCCTGCAGCGGAGGCGACCGCCTCAGCCTCCGCGATGCCCACGTCGATCACGCGACCCGGGTAGGCCTCGTGCATGGGACCCAGACCAACCGGCAGCATCATCGCGGCAGTAATCCCGACGATATCCGTGCGCGTCGCGGCCTGGGCGCAGATCTCGTCCGCGAAGACGCCGGTCCAGCCAAAGCGTTCAGGGGCGACGGGCAGGCCCGTCTCCGGGTGAATCGGGCCAACGGCATGGAAGCGATCAGCGATGTCTTTCTCGGCGGGCTTGTAACCGCGTCCCTTCTCCGTGATGACGTGAACGATAACGGGTTCTTCGAGCATCCGCGCACGACGCAAAGCTGTCTCCACGGCGGCGATATCGTGCCCGTTCACAGGACCGATGTATTTGAGGCCCAGATCCTCGAACATGACCTGCGGCAAGAGAGCATCCTTGAGTCCAGTCTTCAGGCCGTGCAATGCATCGTAGGCGGCGCGCCCCGGCGTCCCGTGGCTAAGAAGATGTTGCTTACCCCACGCAAGCGCCTTCTCGTAGCCGGCGGAGGTGCGCAGCGCGTCCAAGTGGTCAGCGAGGCCGCCGATAGTCGGAGCGTAGGAGCGACCGTTGTCATTGACGACGATGACAATGCGGCGGTGCTTCGAGGCCGCGATGTTGTTGAGGGCCTCCCACGCCAAGCCACCCGTGAGCGCGCCATCACCGATGACGCCGACCGTCCACGTGCGTTCCCCATGTCGGTGTTTCTCGCGTGAAATGCCATCCACCCACGCCAATGAGGCCGAGGCATGGGAGGACTCCAACACGTCGTGCTCGGATTCGGAGCGCGACGGGTAGCCCGACAATCCGCCCGGGCAGCGCAGCGCGGAGAAATCCTGGCGCCCCGTGAGCAGCTTATGCACGTAGGCCTGATGCCCCGTGTCGAAGACGATCGTGTCCTGGGGGGAGCGGAACACGCGATGCAAGCCAATCGTCAGCTCGACGACACCAAGGTTCGGGCCGAGGTGGCCGCCCGTGCGCGACACGTTGTCGATCAAGAAGGCGCGGATTTGCGCCGCCAACTGATCCAGCTGTTCCCGCTCGAGGCGACGCAGCTCCCGAGGGGTGGTACAGCGCGACAGCAAGTCACGCGTGCTTAGTGCTCCAGACATGGCTTCTAGTGTAGATGCCCAGCGTCTCACCTACAGATCAAATTATTCGCGCACGGGTCCCGATACACGCAGGCCCCTAGCGGGCGCATTAAGATAGGAGTATTGGCTCGCCATACCGCTCAAGGAGGCACTATGTCCGTTACCGTCGCACCCCACGGCGTCTGGAAGTCCCCGATCACGGGCAACTCGTTCACTGCTCGATCCGTCACTCTATCCCAGGTTCGCGTGGACGGGCCAGATACCTACTGGGTGGAGGGTCATCCGCTTGAAGGCGGTCGTGGCACGCTCCTGCGCCGTCGGAGCACCGGTGAGACGGGAGAGGTCTTGCCGCTGATCGACGGTGTGCGTCTGCCAGACATTGGCACCCGCGTCCATGAGTATGGCGGCAAGGCGTACGCGGTGCACCACGGCGTCATTGTTTTCTCGGATCGCACCGACGGACGCGTGTACGCCTTTGATACGGCGGAGCCGCGCCGCGGCATACGACCGCTGACGACCCTGTCTCAGGTCCGTTACGGCGACTTCTGGATTGCCGACGTGCGCGGCCTCGTCTACGCGGTGGCCGAGGATCACTCGGGCGAAGGCGAACCCGTCAACTCCATCGTGGCAATTCCGCTAGACGGTTCGGCGGCGCGCAATAACGACGCCATCATTCCCGTCTTCGGCGGGACCGACTTCGCGCAGGCTCCAACGGTGTCCCCGGATGGCACGAAGCTGGCATGGATCTCGTGGAACCACCCGAACATGCCGTGGACCTACTCGCAGCTGCACGTGGCGTCCCTGACTTTTGAGGGCACCATCGACCAGGAGGTCATCCTCGTCGATCAGCCGGGCGTGTGTGTCTACGAGCCGCGTTGGACGCTCGACGGCGAACTCATTCACGTGGATGATGCCTCCGGCTGGGCGAACCTGTACCGCACCCAGGGCTTCACATGGAAGGACGGCGAGGACCCGAACGCGTGGACGTCGCGTCTGCGTACCCGCGCCCTGCACCCAGGCAAGCGCGCGTTCTCACACCCGCACTGGCATCTCGGCCTGCACTCCTACGACAACTTCGATAACGACTACCTGGTGTGCTCGTGGGCCGAGGACCAGGTGTGGCACATCGGTACCGTGCGCATCGACAACGGCATGACCGAGGAATGGGCGACTGGCTGGTGGCCCATCGGTAACGTCGCTGCCGCTGACGGTCGCGTCGTCTTCCTGGCTGACTCCGCCACGCACACGCCGGCGATTATTGAGGTGTCGCGCGGCAAGACGAAGGTGCTGCGTCCTTCTTCTGAGGCCGAGGTTCCCACCGCCTTGGTCTCCACCGCTGAGATGATCACGTGGAAGACCTCGGACGGTGAGGAAGCGCACGGCTTCTACTATGCGCCCGTGAACCCCGACTTTGAGGCTCCCGAGGGCGAGCTGCCCCCGCTCATTGTCAACGTGCACGGTGGCCCGACCAGCGCGGTGCGCCCCGGCCTGCAGATACCTTTCCAGTACTGGACTAGCCGCGGTTTCGCTGTCCTGGACGTGAATTTCCGTGGGTCGACGTCCTTTGGTCGCCCCTACCGTGAGCGTCTCAACGGAAATTGGGGTGTCATGGACGTTCAGGATTGCATTGACGGCGCTCAGTACCTCATCGACCTGGGCCGCGTCGATCCCCGACGCATTGCTATCCGTGGACGTTCGTCCGGCGGCTTCACCGTGCTCAACGCGCTCGCCTCCTCCGATGTGTTCACCGCTGGCGCTTCCTTCTCAGGTATCGCGGACCTGGCGAAGTTGGCGGAGACCAGCCACAAGTTCGAGTCGCACTACGACGGTATTCTGCTTGGCACGTTCGACAGGTCGGATCCGGTGTGGACACAGCGCTCACCGATCAACCGCGTTGCGGAGATCACGGCCCCCCTGCTGCTCCTACAGGGCACTGCAGACCCGGTGGTGCCTGCCTCGCAGGCACAGGAAATGTACGAGGCTCTGCGCGCTAACGGCAGCGCTGTCGCCCTCAAGCTCTACGAGGGTGAGGGACACCGCTTCCGTTCGGCCGTCAACATTAAGGATGCGTTGCTGTCGGAGCTGGCCTTCTACCGGACCGTCTGGGGCATCGACACCGATAACCCCATTCACGTGGAGATCGCGAACCTGTGACACTCTCATCGAAGTCCCCGCAGTCTGACCACTCGGCTGCGGGGACGCGCGTTCGCGTCGGCCACACAGTCGCCGCCCATCGGTCCCTGCTCGGCGTGGCCGCCGCGCTCGTTGGCGCGGTTGTCGGCGCGGCAGCGGTTCTGTTTAACCTCGCGATTCGCGGGTGGACGTGGGTGTCGACCGGCTTCGACGAGTACACGACCCACATTGGGCAGTCGCACGGCGTCTGGGGCTGGGCACCGTGGCTGTTCCTGCTGCTGTCCCCCGCCATAGCGGGCTTCATCTACGGGCCACTTATCCAGCGCTACGCACCGTCCGCGAAGGGCCACGGTATCCCCGAGGTCATGCTCGCGGTGCGCCGCAAGGGTGGGCTCATCCCCGGGCGAGTCGCGGTCGTGAAGATCCTGGCCTCGGCCCTCACAATCGGCTCCGGTGGTTCGGCAGGCCGCGAGGGACCCATCGTCCAGGTGGGGGCATCGCTCGGCTCAACCATCGCCTCGTGGATGCGTATGCCTGTCTCCCGCGTCGTCCTTCTTGCCTCCTGCGGGTCGGCGGCGGGTATCGCGGCGACCTTTCATGCGCCCTTGGCGGGCGCGGTTTTCGCCCTCGAGGTCATCCTCGTCGAGTTCACGGCTGAGACCTTTGGCTTCGTCGTTCTCTCAGCCGTCACCTCCTCCATCGTGGCGCGCCTCCTGCAGGGTGACGAGATGGTCGTGCGCGTCGCCGACAACCTAGCCTTCGCGTCCATGTCGGACATGTGGTGGGTGGCTCTCCTCGGTCTCGTTGCGGGACTCTGCGGACTCGGTTTTTCGAAGATTCTCTATGCCTCCGAGGACGCCATTGACTGGGTGTGGGCGCACACGCGCCTGCCTGAGTGGGCGCGCCCGGGCGTCCTTGGCTTGCTCCTAGGCGCTGGCCTCGTGGCTTTCCCGTACATGTACGGGTCGGGCTATCCGCTGGAGGAGGAGGCGATCGCGGGCAACTACTCGATCGGCTTCCTGTTGGCGCTCATGGTGGGGCGTGCGCTGTACACGTCCTTCACTATCGGCATAGGCGGATCGGGCGGCGTGTTCGCCCCGACGCTGTTTATCGGCGCGATGGCTGGCGCTGCTTTTGGGGACGCGCTGTCGCCTGTGACGAATTCGCCGGTCGGCGTCTTCGCTGTGGTGGGCATGGGCGCGGCCTTCGCGGGTGCGGCCCGCGCACCGATGACGGCGGTGCTCATCATCGTGGAGATGACGGGGCAGTTCTCGTTGATTCTCCCCATGATGTTGGCGGTTGTCATTGCCACGGGAGCCTCGCGTTTCCTCACCCGCGCGACGATCTACACGGAGAAGCTGCGCCGCCGCGGCGACGTTCTTGACGATCCTGTTGAGGGCACGCTGCTGGGTACGCGCGAGGCCTCGCAGTGGATGATCGCAGCTCCGGAGGTCCTGGCCTGCACCCGTTCCGTTGCCTCCGCGCTGTCGGCGCTGCGCCGCACGAAGGAGACCGCTCTCCCGGTCGTCGATAATGAGGGGCGCTTCGCGGGCCTCGTGTCCTCGCTGCGCCTGGCCGAACTCACGCAGGAGGGCGGTTCGCTCGACGCTCCCGTCTCGGATCTGCCTCTCATCGACGAGGCCGTGGCGGCCTCCGCTCCCCCATCCGAGGTTCTCGGGGCGCTGAGGTCCACCGGCTTGCAGGCGTTGCCCGTTCTGGATGAGGATCGCCGCGTGGTCGGTTGGGTGTCCGAGCGCGACCTGGTGGATCGCATGTACCGCGATCAGCGCCGCGCTATTGCTGCCCGCACGCAGACCTCGTGGGGGTCGCGCATACAGGAGCGCAGGAGGACACGCTAGCGCCGATACCACGACGCCAGCAGACCGCGCAGCGTGACGTAGCTCGATCTGGCGGCACACAAAACCGCATGCAATTCCCACCACAGTAGCATCAGTTCATATCTGTTCGATGCGATTTGCAAGGGAATTGCATGCGGAATTGCATGGGTTCAAGCAGCCATACCGAGCTGTCCTGCCGTGAAAATGCTCTGATGAGGCTGAAGCAATCGATTGCGGATAAAATGGGCTTATTTGTCGCGGCTCAGAACCTTTAGGATGAGCGTCTCAGCGCGCGATGAGTAAAGATATCGCCTCAGCGAAGTCATCGCTCTATCGATGGAAAAGAGTAACTCAAGTCCTTCGTAAATTCGCAATGCTAGAGATGATTCAAGCAATTCTTTCCGACTGTCAACCACATCACGATCAACCGCCCAAAGATAAGGTTCCCACTCCTCAATCCATGAACGAACCCCATACTTTGTAAACAAAGAACGTTCGACGGTTTCAACAGTTCTTAACCGACGAAAGCCACGATAATAGAGATCCCATATATCTTCATCATAAACAGAAAACGCCCTTACGAAGCGATCCAGCTCATCAGCTGACAACCTTTGCACAAGATCACACAATTCCTGCAGATCAGCAATTTCTAAAAAGTTGTACCCACTTAGCTCTCTCTCAAAAATATAATCATTAAACTCTTCCACCCTCAGGAATCCAACACCATCAGAAGACTGTAAATTAGGAAACAATCGTCTAATCTGCAATTCCACAAGCGACGAACGAACACCAACAACATACTCAAAATTTAAACAAATATCATAGGCATTTCGCTCATACCAGAAGAGTAGCTTTTCATACAAGAGCACCACTTCTTTACGATAGATAATACCCTCTTTTTCAACCAATCTTCTTACATCGCGCTTATGACTATAAAAGTACAAATAGAATACAATTGAAAATATAGGAAGCAAAGCCAATACTGCAGGCACTTTTACCGAAACAACATTAAGTAACTGCCCCAAGGAAATAGACCCTTTTATCGGATCAATTATTTCACCACAGTATTGCAAGACAGGAAATTCACATGCTCCCAGTGCAAAATATGCCGACATAATGGACAGACAGACTGGAACAGAAAACAGCATCCGCGCAACCCTCGCCAATCCAGCGCGCACAGACCACGATGACAACCCCCGCCAAACACGATCATTACTAGCACGATCAAAATAGCGCCACCCTTGACAAAGCAGAAAGGTTAGTTGCCCAAGACAATAATCTAGACGAATTGCCACCAAAGCGCCATACACACTACCTTTTGAAATTGCTCGACGACCCCAACGACGGATGCGAAAAGAGCAGTTTACGTATACCAGCTTAATAAGCATTTCCCACACGAACAAAACACCGAGCAACCCAATACACCGCACAACAATTAGCAGGAACAAGCTCACCCCCGGCGAGTGTGCACTAGAATCACGAAATATTTCTAATCCTGGCACCCATAAATGCAGAGCTATCGAAAATAAAATGGGCATGATGAACTTACGGGCAATAATTTTCATCCGCATATGCATCATCTCCATCTAGAGCTTCCATCACCATTGATGGACTCACTATATCAAGATCGTGTCAACACAGATACGCACTCCACGTGGTGGGTGTGTGGGAAGAGGTCCCAGGCCTGCAGTGATTCGAGCTGGTACCCGGCCTCGGTGAGGGCCCGCAGGTCGCGCGCGCCCGCCGCCGGGTCGCACGAGACGAGCACAACGCGCGGGGTACCCGTGGCCGCGATGGCCTGGCAGACCTCGGCACCAGCACCGGCGCGCGGCGGATCAGCCACGACCACATCGGGCACGGCTCCCAGCTGGCCCGACAGGTCGACGACGCCCTCGCGATCCACATTCCCGGCGAAGGCATCCACCCAGTCGAACGCGGCAAGGTTCTCTCCGGCGTCACGCACGGCACCCTCCTCGCCCTCGAGCGTCGCAACACGACCGGTCTCGCCGACAGCGCGCGCGAGCGGCACAGAAAACAGGCCCGCGCCCGAGTACAGTTCCATGACCGCGCGACCGACCCCGGCCTCGTCGACGCCGAACGCCGCAGCCAGAACGGCGTTCGCGAGCACCTCGGCACCGCGCACGTGCGTCTGCCAGAAGCCGGAGGGACGCACGTAGTAGGACTCCTCCACGCCACCGACGGGCACGTTCCAACGCAACACATCGGCGTCAATACGCACGCCGTCGGCGGCGTAAGTATCCTCGCCGATCAGGACAACGGGATCGCCGCCGGAAGGGGCCACCGCGCGCACGCGGTCCCCCGGTTTCCACAGGCGTCGCCACGGCGTCCCTTCATCGAACAGGCCGAGTTCACGGATCGCCGGCACGGCCAGCGGCATGTCCTCGAGTGCGATCACGCGTCGGCCGCGGAACTCATGCATGCCGGCGCGGCCCGCCTCGTCGATGACGACGTCGATGCGCGAACGGCGACCGGTCAGCGGATCGATCGGGTCCTCGTCCCCGGGTGCGGGCACAACGTGCACTCCCCCGAGGGCATCCACGGCCTCTGCTAGGGCCTCGCCACCCACGTGGCGTACCTGCCCCGCGATCACGCGGGACTTCCAGGCGCGCTGGGCGACCGGAGTCAGGTGCGCGAGTTCACCACCGCCGACACCTCCGGGACCTGCCTGAGGCCAAACGGACTCCACGCGATCATCGGAGGCGGAGAGGACCTCGACGGCATCCGCCCATGCGAGCTTCTTCTGAACGGCGGTCACGCGCGCACGAACGATCTCGCCGGGTGCCGCGTGGCGTACGAAGACAACGCGTCCGTTCTCGTCGCGGGCGACGCACGCGCCGCCGTGCGCGGGTTCACCGACGGTCAGCTGGAGGATCTCACCGACCCCCTCGCGGGGCTGCGTGTGTGCGGGGCGACGACGCTGAGAAGAGCGGCGACGGGACGGACGGTGACTCATGAGGACTCCTCAGCGGTGTTTTGCGCATTAGCGGGCTGCTCAGCATGGGCATTCGACTCAGACGAGGTCGGTGCTCCCACGCGCAAGAACGGATCGTTGACGCGCTGACGCCCCTCCACGACGTCGTCCTCTCCGAGTTGCCAGGGCACGATCGTAATGACCACGCCGGGCACGTCCAGGAGAGCGGCCCGCAGGCGCAGACCGGACTGGTTGTGAACCAGGTTCTCCCACCAGTGGGTGACGAGGAACTGGGGCATGTAGATGACAAGCATCTCCGTGGGCATCGCGCGACGGCGACTGCGCACGTATTGCAGGATCACCGAAGCGATGTCGCGGTAGGGCGCGGACAGGAGAGTCAGCGGCACGGGCACTCCCGAGGCACGCCACTGACGCAGCATCCTGTTCTCTTCCTCGTCGTCGGCGACGACCGAGACGAGTTCAATGGACGTCGGTGAGGAAGCTCGGGCGGCCGCGATGGCGCGCATCGCGGGGCGAGACAGGGAGGAGACGAGGACGAGGGCGCGCACGCGGGTCGGAAGAGCACGGCGCGCGTGCCAGTCATCAACCCGCAACTGCTCACGGACAGTCTTATAGTGGCGATGAATCGAGATCTGACCACAGAACGCAACGGCGATCATCAGCAGGGTGATCCAAGCACCGTGCGTGAACTTGGTAGCCAGAACGATCAGGAGAACCGCGCCCGTCATCATGAAGCCGACGATGTTGACGGCGCGCGAGCGCAGCACACTCATGCGTTCCTGACCCGACTGGCGCGTGCGCAGCTGCCTGTTCCAGTGCTTAATCATGCCCAGCTGCGAGAGCGTGAAGGAGATGAAGACACCGACGACGTAGAGCTGGATGAGGCGTGTGGTCTGTGCCTGGAAGCCGACGATCAGCGCGATCGCCGCGACGGTGAGCACGACGATGCCATTGGAGTAGGACAGGCGGTCGCCGCGACGCACCATCTGGTGAGGCAGGAAGGAGTCGCGTGACAGGACCGAGGCCAGGGTTGGGAAGCCGTTAAACGCAGTGTTTCCAGCGAGCACCAGAATGAAGCCGGTGACGACGGTGATCAGAATGAACAGCACGGATCCGTGCCCGAACACCGCGGAAGCGATCTGTGAAATCGCGGGGTCAACAGGGGTCTTCTCAGGGACAGGGGCACCGTCGAGAGTCAGCTGCGCGGCCGGGTCTTCGACGATCTTGACGCCCGTGGCGCGAGCAAGCACGAGGATTGAGATCATCATGGAGGCCGCGATCATGCCCAGCATCGCCAAGGTTGTCGCGGCATTGCGGGATTTCGGGCGACGGAACATGGGCACGCCGTTCGAGATAGCTTCGACGCCGGTCAGGGCCGCACAGCCCGAGGAGAAGGCACGCATGAGCAAGAAGGCACCCGCCAGTCCGGCCAAGCCGTCGGCATGTCCGGGGGCCGCCACGAGATCGTAGGCAGCCGTGGGGGCAGTACCTAGATGGCCCGTCGCCATCTTCGCGAAGCCGACGACAACCATGAGACCGATAGAAAACATGTACACGTACGTGGGCACAGCAAAGGCGCTGCCCGCTTCACGGGTACCGCGCAGGTTGAGCGTCGCCAAAATGATGACGAGAGCAACCGCGATGGGGACCTCATGACCGAGCAACGATGGCACGGCTGTGGTGATGTAACTGGCACCCGAGGAAATCGAGACGGCGACCGTCAGGATGTAGTCGACCAGCAGAGCCGAGGCCACAAGTAGTCCCCAGGAACGCCCGAGGTTCGTGGTCACAACCTCATAATCGCCGCCACCCGACGGATAGGCGTGGACAGTCTGCCGGTAGGAAGCGACCACGACTGCCAGGACGAGGGCAACCACAACGCCCACCCACACGGATTGGACGGCTGCCATGCTTCCGGCGAGCGCCAGCGTTAAGAGAACTTCATCGGGTGCATAAGCAACCGACGACAGCGCGTCCGAAGCAAAAATCGGGAGGGCAATGCGTTTGGGGAGAAGCTGGTGACCCATCGCGTCCGATCGCATCGGGCGCCCGATGAGCACGCGCTTCGCGTAAGCCAACAAGTTCATCACGAATGTTAAGCGTAGTCCACCTGACCCGCGTCTGGGAAAGACACATGAGCACGCGTGGCCATCTGGCGTGCACCGGAGTAGTTTGGTTCTCGTGCACTTTGTGATCATGGGTTGCGGGCGCGTTGGTGCCCGCCTGGCATCAACGCTCGACGCAGTGGGTCATTCCGTGGCCATTATTGACCAGGATTCCAAGGCTTTCGCGCGCCTGTCCCCCGACTTTTCTGGCCGGAAAGTCACGGGCGTAGGCATGGACCGCGACTGCCTGCGTCAAGCGAACATCAAGGACGCGTACGCCTTTGCGGCGGTCTCTTCGGGTGATAACTCGAACATTATCGCCGCGCGCGTCGCACGTGAGGTTTTCCACGTTGAGCACGTGGTGGCCCGCATCTACGATCCCACGCGCGCCTATCTCTACGAGCGCCTGGGCATCCCCACGGTGGCCTCCGTGCAGCGCACCGCCGAATCCGTCCTTCGCCGCATGCTTCCCCCGGATGCCTCACTCATCTGGTCCCACCCAACCGGCGCGGTCGGCCTCGTCAACGTGACCCCCTCCCCCCACTGGTATGGCCTGAGCTTCGCAGTCGTCGAGGAACTCACAGGATGCCGGGTCATCTTCACATCGCGCCTGGGTTCGATCCGCACGGCCGAACCCAGCTTCGTTGTGCAAGAGCACGATCAACTGTATTTCGCGATCAACGGGACGGACACGACGCAGCTGCGTGACCAGCTGGCGAGTCCGCCCAAGACGGAGGAATGAGCATGAAAATCGTCATCGCGGGAGCGGGTTCGGTGGGCCGCAGCGTCGCCCTGGAGCTGCTGGCGCACGGCCACGACATCACACTCATCGACAACATGCCGGAGAAGCTGCGCATCGCGACCGTCGCGGACGCGGACTGGGTGCTTGCGGACGCTTGCTCGCCTGATGCTCTGCGTGACGCCGGCGTGGAGGAGGCGGACGTCGTTGTCGCAGCGACCGGCGACGACAAAGCGAATCTGGTGATTTCGCTGCTATCCAAGACAGAGTTCGCCGTCCCGCGTGTCGTCGCACGCCTGAACAATCCGAATAACGAGTGGCTTTTCGATCAGGCATGGGGTGTCGACGTATCGGTGTCGACGCCGCGTATCATGACCGCTCTGGTCGAGGAGGCTGTCTCCATCGGCATCCCGGTGCGTCTCTTTTCGTTCAATACCGCTGCTGTGTCCATGCACGCACTGATTCTTCCCGAGGATTCGCCCGTGGTCGGCAGGCGCGTGCACTCCCTGGAGTTGCCCCCGCGCTCCGTCCTGGCTGCGCTACTGCGCGATGGGCGTCCGCTCACTCCCAGCGCCGATGACGTATTCGAGGCCTCGGACGAGCTGTTGCTGCTGGTGCCGGATTCGGATGCGTCGGCTCTGGATCAGCTGCGCGAGGCCGTAGCGTCCCCGTCCTCGGAAGAGGAGACGGAGGACGAGGAGTAGTCGCGCAGGCCCCACCAGGTGGCCCAGGCACCGAGCGCGAAGAGCGGCAGACCCAAGGCGAGCTTGGCGATGCCGAGTGCCGCGACCGCGCCTGCGGCCCACAGGGGGGCTTGGACGGCGACGCGCAGGCCAAACAAACCCGCCCACATCCACGTGAGCAGGGCGCAACGGCGGCGGAGGGGACGCAGGGAGGGGTCACGCTGCCAGCCCGTGGACAGGCCGGTAAGCATTGCGTAGAAGAAGCCGACCAGGGAACGCCGCGCGAGGACTGACAGGGCGAAGGCCGCGGCCATGGCGAGGTTCGTGACGATCCCCCACGCAAAATAGTTTTCGCCACGCCCGGTCGCGGCGGCCAGAATAACGCCAACCGCGACGCCGAAAAACCCCGAGACGGCCTGTTGAGTGCTCTGACGCTGGATCAGTCGAATGATGCAGGCGATGACTGCGACGGCGGAGGCCGCGACGAGGGTTGGCACGAGGGCGTGGGTTGCGACGTAGACGATGACGAAGATCAGCCCGGGAGCGCTGGTCTCAATGACGCCGCGTGTGCCGCCCAGGGTCTGCGACCACGAGAATTCCTCGGAGGCAGCCTGGCTCATCCAGCGCGGCGCGGGCATCAGCCCTCCCCCGCGATGACATGGTACAGGGGATTGATGATGACCGTGCGCTCGCCAACACGACCGACGGTGCCCTCAACTTCGAGGCGCTGACCGACGCTCAGGCCCGGGATGGATGAGCGGCCCGGCCAGCGCAATTCGAGCGTGTCGGTTCCATCGTAGAGCGTGGCGACGAGAACACGCTGGGTACCCTCCTCCGGCGGGTAGGTCATACTCAGGAGGGTGCCGAACACCAGCGCGTGGCTGCGGTCGGTCACGTCGCGGATGGGTGTGACGCCGCGGGCGGCGCGCGCAGAATCTTCGTCGAGGGCGGCATCCAAGGAACGCGCGTCCTTATCCAGGCCGAGGGCCGCACCGACCCGAGAAATCCACGAGGCCATGTCAGTCCTCCTGGGCGCCTGCGGGCAGGTGAACGGGCAGCAGCTCCAGGCGCGTGCGCGGCTGCTCGTCGCGACGAATGACGATGCGGTCGATGACCTTTTCGATCTCGAGTCCGGACTCAGCGTTGGCGGCGGCGGGGCCGATGATGTCGATGCGCGCGAACCAGCGGTCGCCTTCGCGGCCCAGGATGCGCATGCGCGAGGTCGCGGAGCGGCCATCAGGCATCTTCATCGGCATATCAACGAGCAGCTCGGCACCGTAGCGCGTGCGGATGTCGGCAACCTTGGCACCCTGCTTCTCGAAGCCCGCACGGATTTCATCGCGCAGCTCATCCCAGACTCCGCCGGATCGCGGCGCGGCAGCGACGCTCATCTGGATGCCCGAGTTACCGAGTACTACGAGAATCTGCAGGACGGTGGTGCCGTCGTCGGCGACCTGGGTGCGCAGCTGCATACCCGGACGAGACGGGAGTAGAATGGCACCCATGTCGACGTAGCCTTCGGAGGTATCCACGTCCTTGTAGTTGCGAGGACCGGGCTGACTCCAGATTTCGGCGTCTTCGTCACTGAGGCGAGGCAGCGCCTCAACCTCGTCGAAGTCGTCGTTGTATGTCTTTTTCTTTCGTCCGAACATCCCTCTACCTTACATCGCGCACTCGGTGCACACAGGATTGCCGTTGGCATCCACGTGATCGAGCTGCGACGCATGGTGGACGAGGAAGCACTCCGAGCAGGTGAACTCATCATCCTGGCGCGGAACGACGTGAACGGTCAGCTCTTCCTTGGACAGGTCGGCACCGGGAAGCTCAAAGTTCTCGGCAGCCTCGTTCTCGTCTTCTTCGATCTCGGCTGAACCGGCATCGTTGCGACGGGACTTCAGCTCCTCAATCGAGTCCTCTGAGACCTCGTCTTCGTTCTTACGCGGTGCATCGTAATCGGTTGCCATGGTTCTCCCCTTTCACCCTCGTACAGTTTTATACGAGTGTCTATGCGCAGGGAGGATAACACTTGTGGAACGAATGTGCCATCGTATGTGTGACACGCGCGCCGTTACGCGACATTGTGCGCATAATTTGAGACGATTCCACCGTGACGTATGAGGAGGAAGCGATGATTGAGCTCGAATTGCTCGGGACCAGCTCCGACGGCGAGTCCCTGGTGCTCACCGACGCCCAGGGTGAACGCTATTCGATCTTGATCTCGGACGAGCTCCGCGGCGCTATCCGCCGTGACCGCCCCAAGGTGGATATCACGCCCTCGCGTCCTACTCTTGCTCCCCGCGACATTCAGGCTCTCTTGCGCGCAGGTGCGACCCCGGAGGAGATCGCATCCACACACGGCATGGACGTGAAGGCTGTTGAGCGTTTTGAGGCTCCCGTTCAGGCTGAGAAAGATTACGCGCTGTCTCGGGCCCAAGCGGTGCGCATCGGTGAGGGCGGCCCCACGATGGGCGACCTCGTGCTGGACCGTCTGGCGGCGCGTGGCGTCGAGCCGTCCTCCCTCGATTGGTCCGCGACGCGCGAGGCCGGGGAACCTTGGCAGATCATCGTCACCTTTGTGCAGGGAGCAGCCGAGCACGCGGCCCACTGGCATCTGTCAAACTCGGGCACGCTCGAGGCCATCGACCAGGAGGCCCAGTGGCTGACCGAACAGGTCTCTGCTTCCCCCTCCTCGTCGATTTTCTCTCCCATCCCCCGCCCCGCGCCGGCTCCTGATCCCGACGAAGAGGATCTACGCACCCGCGAGGCCCTGATCGATCAACTGAACGCTGCGCGCGGCAAACGCCAGAAGGTCGACGTAGATCTGGGCGACGAGGAGGATGAAGAAGCAGAATACCTGGCCGCTATCGCGGGTGAGGATGCGGAGAACTCCGCCGAGCCTGAGCCGTCGAGCGGCCCGATCTCCGCACGTATCTACTCGTTGGCTTCCGCGCGCACCAAGATTGAGCAGGACGCGGGTACGCCCGCTTCCGGTGCCATCCCCCTGCCCACGCGCCGTCAGGTCACCGGTGCCATCCCCGTCGGTATCCGCTCGACGCGTGACGGCGCCCAGACCTCGTCCCACGCGCTGCCGTGGCTCTCTGACTCCGCTTCTCCTTCCGAAGGGACCGAGGCCTCGGCGAATTCAGAGGAGCAGCGCACTCCCGCGCTACCCATGAAGGCCGTGACCGCTGGCGGCGAGTCCTCCGGCGCGGACAATGCTCCCACGACGACGGGGGCTGTGTCTGCTCTGACGGGAGGCGCGCTGACCGCAACCGGATCGATACCTGCGCAGGGTCTCTCAGGGAACCGCCTGACACGTAGCGTGTCCTCTAAGAAGGGGCGGCGGTCGGTGCCCAGTTGGGACGAAATCGTCTTTGGCTCGAAGCCGTAAACAGGTCGGCCCCCTGACAACAGGGGGCCGACATTATTAGGAGAGCGTCACGACGGGGATACGCATCTCAGTCGGCGTCACCGAGCCATGAATGCCTGGCATCGCGATGGCCGCCGCGCTCTGTGTCCGCGAATCGACCACTCCCCCGCGCCCGCGCGCAAGAACCAGCAGGTCGCCGATAACCGATGCGCCGCTGCCCTCGCCGATGAGCGCGGGCATCTGGGCGCGCGACAGCACCCAGGCGCTCTCCCCCAGCGTCTCACGCCAGCGTTCCTCAACCTCGTCGGCGCGTCCCTCCTCGGCGTGCACATGGGCCGCTCGCGTCTCGCCCGCGACGATTCGCACACCCTCACGCAGGACGGGCGTGGAGGCCACGTCGATAATGCGGTCGGGTTCCACGTTGATCATGCCGTGATCGGCCGTCAGAACGACGCGTACGCCGCTCGGCAGGCCCCGCATGAGCATTGCCAGGCCCGCATCAAATTGCTCGACCTGTCCGATCCACGCATCGGAGGCCACGCCGTGAGCATGACCCGAATGGTCGATCTCGGACCAGTACAGGTAGACGACAGGCGTGCCCGCGCGCAGCTCGCGCAGGGCCGCGCTCACGCGCTGCTCAAGGGTATCGGCGGGCACGTGGCGCGCACCGCGCAGTGCTGCGCCCGTCAGGCCGGACCCGGCGAAGCGCGCGGGCGACACGACCGCTGAGGACACGCCCTCCTCGGCAAGACGCTCAAAATAGGTGGGGACCGGCTGCCACTGCGTGGGCGCAGGTCCGCCCTCCATAGCGAGCAGATTCATGACGCCACCCCCGTAGGCGACGGAGAAGCCCACCATGTTGGTCGCTCCCGGGCGCGCACCCGTGCCAAACGCGGTGATCGCAGCCGACGTCGTCGATGGCACAATCGTGTGGATCGAGCGGATGTCGGCCCGCATGCGACGAAGCGTCGGCGTGTGCCCCAAGTGCTCTTGCATGAGTTCATAGCCAAAGCCATCGACGAGGATGAGGAGCACTTGGTCAGCCCCGGCCTCGATCCCGAGCGCGCTGGCGGCCTCGGACGACGCGCCGGGCAGAGCCGGGTCGATGGCGGCGAGCGCGCCGGGGATGATGTCCGTGATCGACGGATCGGTGGTGCCCGGCAGGTCAGCGCCGGGCATGTCCAGTGTCATGACGCGTTCACTCACTGCGGGTCCCCATCAGCCCAGCCAGGCAGTCAACGAACTCGACGGCCTCGTCCAAGGCATCCTGCCCGTCGGCAGCCGCCGACACGCGGAAGGTCATGTCATCCGGATACGAAGTACCCGTGTAGCCGTGGTCGGCCATGCAATTCGGGTCGTCGCAGCGGGCGGGTTCGACGTCAAGACGGCGCGCCCCCTTCAAGTCCAACGCGATGGTCATCTCGGACAGGCCGACGGCGTTCTCGGGGTCAGTGAAAACCTCCATCGTGGAATATCCGGCGATGTCAGCCACGCGGTGCACGGCCGTCGCGATGGTCGCCGATCCGCCGTCCATCTCGTCGACGTGCAGCTGGACGATCGCCCGCTCGGTCAAAGAAGCGACGGTGAGGTGACGGAACACGGAACCCCGGTCGAAGCCCGTGTCCACCTGACACAGCGTCGCGAGAGGTTCTCCTGCTCCCAGCGCTCGGCGTAGCGCACGCTCCACTGCGCGCGGGTAAAAGCCGCTTCGTTCTATGCGGGTCCAAGTATTCATCCCACAATTGTGCCCCTAACCTGCGTCCCAGTCGAAATGAGAGCGTTCCCGCGTCATAATTGCGCCTATGGCAAAAAAGGACCAGGTCGTCGACATTCCCGAAAAAGACGAAAATATCTCCGAGATCGACGTGTCCGATGAGATGCGTGGGTCCTTCCTGGAGTACGCGGTCTCCGTCATCTACGCCCGAGCGCTGCCCGACGCGCGCGACGGCCTCAAGCCCGTGCAGCGCCGCATCATGTTCCAGATGGATCAAATGGGGCTGCGTCCCGACAAAGGGCACGTGAAGTCTCAGCGCGTCGTCGGCGAGGTCATGGGTAAGCTGCACCCGCACGGCGATTCCGCGATTTACGAGGCCTTGGTGCGTCTGGCTCAGCCGTTCAATTTGCGGGTTCCCCTGGTAGATGGACACGGTAACTTCGGGTCGCTGGATGACGGTCCGGCCGCAGCGCGTTACACCGAGGCGCGCATGGCACCCGCCGCGCTGGACCTGGTGACGGGCCTGGACGAGGACACGGTCGATTTCGTCCCCAACTACGACAACCAGTTCATGCAGCCCGACGTCCTGCCGGCCGCATTCCCGCAGCTCCTGGTCAACGGCGCCTCGGGCATCGCCGTGGGTATGGCGACGAATATCGCCCCGCACAATCTTTCCGAGACGATCGCGGGCGCTATCCACCTGTTGGATAACCCGTCGGCGTCCGTCACCGACCTCATGCGCTACATTCCCGGCCCCGACCTGCCTGAGGGCGGCGTCATCGTCGGACTCGAAGGTATCAAAGAAGCCTACGAGACGGGCCGCGGCACGTTCAAGACACGCGCGAAGGTCCAGATCGAGCGTGTGACGGCCCGCAAGATGGGCATCGTCGTCACCCAGCTGCCCTACATGGTGGGACCCGAGAAGGTCATCGAAAAGATCAAGGAAAACGCGAACGCGGGCCGTCTCAAGGGCATTTCGTCGGTCCAGAACTTCACTGACCGCGTCCACGGCCTGCGCCTGGTCATCGAGGTGAAGAACGGCTTCGTTCCCGAGGCCGTGCTCCAGCAGCTCTACCAGCGCACGCCGCTGGAGGATTCCTTCTCGATCAACGCGGTGGCGCTCGTGGATGGCCAGCCGCGCACGCTGGGCCTCAAAGAGATGCTGCAGGTCTTCCTGGATCATCGCCTGGACGTCACCACGCGCCGCAGTCGCTTCCGCCTGACAAAGTGTGAGGATCGCCTGCACCTGGTCGAGGGCTTGCTCATCGCGATCCTAGACATCGATGACGTCATCGCGATCATTCGGTCTTCCGATGACGCGGAGAGCGCGCGTGAGCGCCTCATGACGGCCTTTGACCTGTCCGAGGCCCAGGCGAACTACATTCTGGAACTGCGCCTGCGTCGCCTCACGAAGTTCTCCCGCATCGAGCTGGAGACTGAGCGCGACGAGCTGATGGCGACAATCGCTTCCCTGCGCGAGATCCTGGAGAATCCGAAGCTGTTGCGCAAGCTTGTGAAGAAGGAGCTGCGCGAGGTCTCGAAGCGTCTGGGCACGCCGCGTCGCACGCTGCTCATGGCCTCGACGGGCACGCCAGTGGGGGCTGCGGTGGCTGCGGAGGATGCCGCCCTGGCAGCCTTGCCGTCGGTGTCGCGTTCGGGTGAGGGCCTGGAGCTGCAGATCCCGGACGACCCGTGCGTGGTCGTTTTGTCCTCCTCGGGCGCGCTTGCTCGCATTGAGGGCGGAGAGCCGCTCGAGCCGGGTTCGCGCGCGGCCTCCGACGGCTGGCGGGTGCAGCTGGCTTCGACGGTGCGCTCGCAGGTGGCCGTGGTGACCCAGGATGGCATCGCGCACCGCATCGAGGTCGTGGACCTGCCGGCGCTCCCCCGCTTCGAGACGGGTCTGTCGTTGGCCGGGGCTATGTCTTCCTCGATGCTCCTGCACACGGATGTGCCAGCCGTGGGTCTCCTGAACCCTGAAGGCGAGGCCATCGTCGCGATGGGCACGGCCCACGGCACGGTCAAGCGGCTGCGCCCGGACGTGCTCCAGCGCGACGAGTGGGAGGTCATCACCCTGGAGGACGGCGACCGCCTCGTGGGCTTCGATCAGTGCACTGACGACGCTGACCTGGTGTTTATCTCTTCGGATGCGCAGCTGCTGCGCACGCCCGCGGCGAAAGTTCGCCCGCAGGGTCGCACGGCCGGTGGCATGGCGGGCATGAAGCTCAACCCCGGTGCCGTGGCCCTGGGCTTCTGGGTGATCGAGGCTCCCATCGATGCTGTGGTGGTGACGGTGGCTGCTGCGCTGGGCGCGCTGCCGGGCACGGGCCAGACAACGGTGAAGGTCACGCCTTTCGAGTGTTACCCGTCGAAGGGCCGCGGCGGACAGGGCGTGCGCTGTCAGCGTTTCCTGCGCGGCGAGGATCGCCTCGACATCGCGTGGGTCGGCACGAGGCCTGGGTGGGCTGCTGCCTCCGACGGCACCCCCGTGGAGCTGCCCGCCGAGGACGAGCGCCGAGACGGCTCGGGCGTGCCGATCACCTTCGCGATTGCGGCGATTGGCTGACGCTCTCCTGTTGTTACGACGGTGGGGTGGCCGGGAAAAATCCCGGCCACCCCACCGCTTTGTCAGGGTCACGCTGATATGGGTGTGGGCCCGGCCAATCGGCCGGGCCCACACCCATCAGTCGAGGATTGCTCCCCTGTCAGCCTCGCAGCGTCTTGTCTGCTGCCAGGATCTCGTTGACCTCCTCGCGCGTGGGCGAGTAAGCGCCCTGGTAGAGGATCGTGATACCCGAGGTGATGATGCCGCGGTGAATGGCGGGCAGGATCTGGTCCCACGACGCCTCGCGCAGGCGCTGCTTCGCCTCAGCCGAACCCAAAAGGTCCGCGTCGACCAGGCCGGAGATCAGGCCTGCCATAAGCGAGTCGCCCGCGCCCACCGTGTCCACGAGCTCGACATCGAGAGGATCGACGACCAGCATATCGCGCTCGGCGGCAGTCAAAATGTAGACGCCCCACGGGCCGCGCGTGCACAGGATCAGGGAGGGACCGGACTGCAACCACTCGCGCAGGACGTCCTCGATGGGACGATCCGGGTACAGCCACTTCAGGTCCTCGTCGGACGCCTTCACGACGTCAGCGAGGGCGACGATCGCCTCGACGTGCGGGCGGGCCTCATCCGGCGTCCCCAGCAGAGCGGGACGGATGTTCGGATCGTAGGAGACGGTGCCACGGATAGCCTGGCGCTTAACGGCAGCCAGGACCTTGTCGGCACCGGGTTCGACGACGACCACGTAGGAGCCAGTATGCACGTGTCCAACGCTTTCGGGATCCTCAACGGCGGGCACGTCCCACGAGAGATCAAACTCGTAGGTGGCATGGCCCTTCTCGTCGACTGCCGCATGGGCAACCGTGGTGAATTCGGCTCCGTCAGAGCCGGGAGTGAGGGTCACTCCCGCGGCCTCGGCGTGCTCGCGGACCTTGTCGCCGCGTGCATCGCGCGCGAACCAGGTCGCCAGCTCGGATTCGTGACCCAGCCGGGTCAGACCGGCTGCGACGTTGAGCATCGATCCCCCGACGACCTCGACGGGTTCACTGTTTGGGCGGGTGATCTCATCGATGAGAGCTTCCCCGATGTTCACGATTCTAGTCATTCGTCAACCCCAGCTTCTCTTCCATTTCTTCGAGCGGGATGCCCTTGGTTTCGGGCATAACCTTCAGGACCCAGAATAGCTGACCGACCATCGCGAGGAAGAAGATTCCAAAAGCGTAGCCACCACCGAGCTTATCGGTGAGCACAGGGAAGGCATAGGTGGTAATGAAGGCGAACACCCAGTGCGTGAGCGAACCCAGCGACTGGCCGCGCGCACGTACGCGGTTGGGGAAGATCTCCGAGATGAACACCCAGATGACCGAACCCTGACCGAAGGCGTGGGAGGCGATGAAGCCGAGGAGACCCAGGAGGATGAGCCACACGGGGGCAGCGCTGCCCTCCTCAAACCAGCCGCCCTCGTAGGCGAACATCATGCCAGCGAGGAAGCCCAGGGAGACCAGGTAGCCGATCGAGCCGACGATCATGAGCTGGCGGCGACCGATCTTGTCGATGACGGTCAGGGCAGCCATGGTCGCGATGAGGTTCATGAGGCCGACGATGACGGAGCCAATGTAGGGGAAGGCATCGCCCAGGACGGCGGCACCGCCTGCGAGCTTCATGACCTTCGGCGCGTAGTAGAGGATCGCGTTGATACCGGAGAGCTGGTTGAACATCGCGATGCAGAACGCCATGAGAATGACCTTGCGGTAGCGGCGCGTAAAGAAGGCGACCTTACCACCCGCGGCATCTTCGGCGATCTGCGCCTTGATCTCGTCGATCTGCTCGTGGCTCTCTGCCTGCGTGGCGGTGAGGCGCTCGGAGATCTTAACGGCGCGTTCCTCCTGTCCATGAGCCAGGAGCCAGCGCGGAGTCTCGGGCACAGTAGCCAGGAAGACAAGGAAGAAGACGGCGGGGACGGCCATGACGCCGAGCATCCAGCGCCACGCGGTCTCCTCGTGGGCGATCTCGCGGATCACCGCGTTGGAGGCGTAGGCCAGGAGGATACCGAAGACGATGTTGAACTGAACCAGGCCGACCAGGCGACCACGCACGCGAGCGGGCGCAATCTCAGCGGTGTAGATGGGCGCGACCACGGAAGACAGGCCCACGCCAACGCCGCCGAGGAAGCGGAACACCATGAAGAAGGTGATCGGGAAGGAGGACGAGGCCGACACAGTTCCATCCGCACCTGTGACCAGTGCGGGCAGAGGGGCCAGCGCGGTCGCCAGAGCACCAACGCCGAAGAGGACACCGATCCAGAACAGGATTGGCTTACGACCGAAGCGGTCGGCGAGGTTACCGGCGACGATGGCACCGCAGATCGTACCGATGGTTGCGATGGCGACGATCATGCCCTCACCCAAGGAGGACAGAGCGTACAGCTCGGTAAGTTTTTCTTCCGCACCGGAAATGACCGCCGTGTCAAAGCCGAAGAGCAGGCCGCCGAGAGAGGCAACGATGGCGCTTCGAATGACCAGAGGCGGAATGGATGTGTTTTGTGCTGACGACTTCGTAGTCATGCTGGCTCCGCACTGTGGAGATGGGGCGCGCGTGGCACCGAGGACGCTCACGGTCCTCCGCTGCGAGCCTAAAAAATTAATTGGTCAGACAATTAGGACTAAGGGAGCGATTCCCGCGAAAGTGCTCACAGAAACTCACTCCTCACAAGAAGCTTGCAAACGTGAAACACAACACACAATCGTCCTAGTTTGACACTGTTCCAGAATATGGGACGATTGTCACACTTCGATCGCATACAGCCGGGTCTGCCCGACCGTGCGAAAGCCCAGAGAGTCATAGACCGCCAGCGCGCCCGTGTGGTTGGCAGAACCGACGCCGGTGCCCGAGCGATCCATGCCGTCGCGCTTCTGCGCCCACATCGAGGCCAGGATCAGCGCATCCGCAACGTGAGTCTCGCGCCACGCCGACAACACGCCCAACTGGTCGATGTAGCCCTCGCGCCACCCCAGCGCCGCCCAGTCCTGCTCGTAGCGCGAGGCCAGCAGGAACCCCGCGACGCGCGGACGATCACCCGTGCGATCCACGGCAACAAAAGACCATTCGGGTGCAAAAGCGGTGCGCCCCTGCATCCACTGCTCCTGCGTGAGCGGGGGGCGCCCCCACTCCGACTCATTCAAACGGTTCGCAGCGCGCAAGGCCGGTTCTTCCCACTGGGGATCCCAGGCCTCGATACTCATGTACGACCCGAGGTCCGGCATCGGAGCCAGGTCCTCCAGCGTCGCGCGCAACTCGTAGTAGGTGCGCGCCCAGCGGAAACCATGCACCTTCAGCTGCGCCTCAAGATCATCCTGCCCCGCCTCGACGTGGCAGGTAATCTGGGCAGGACCGTCGCCCTCAACACCGGCGAGCATCTGGCGCGCCGTCCCCTCCTGCCAATCGACAATCGCATTACCGAGGCCGATACGCCGAAAGTCTGGATCCACTCCCCCGACGCACACACACTCCACGCGCCCAGGGAATCGCAGGACTACCTGCGCGAAGGCAACGAGGCGACCCGCGGCGATACCCCTGCGCGCAACCCCGACGAGGCCTCGCCAATGAGAGGCCGACGAGAGCATCTCCTTTACCTCGTCCGAGCTGGTGCGATACGGCGGATTATCACGAGCCTCCATGCGCGCAAAAAGCGCCGACAAGCCGACATGATGAGAAGCCGTCAGCGGCTCCCACTCGATGCCGTGATGCTCGCCCGGGAAGGGAACGAACTCAGGGGCACCGGCTCTCTGCGCGAGAGGAATGCTCATGCTCGACTCCTAGCGGACTACTGATCGATCGTGTAGTAAACCTCGGCGGCTTCGTCAACGAAACCAAGATGCTCATAAATACTATGCGCCCGATCAGGACTCGACATATCCACATCGAGCCCAATGCGTGACGCACCCGACGCTGATGCGGCTGCGACAGCGTTGCCCACGAGGGCACTAGCCACCGAACGACCGCGGTGTGCCTCGGCGACACCGAGCAGATAGATATAGGCCTCCGGTCGACCGGTGGCAACCCAGCGCTGCGCAGGACGACCCGTCATCGCATAGCCGACGACCTCGCCCTCGCTGTCCACAGCCACGAACGACCAGCGCGGATCGAAGTGATTCATCGCGTCATCCCACCACAGGGCACGCAGCGGAGAACGGAACGCCTGCTGGAAAGCCTCCATGTGGATCGCACGGATCTGCTCCTGCGGAACCTGGCTCCACGGCACAATGCGGTAGCCGTGGCGCGCCTGCGGGGCTACTTCGCCCCCCGCCAGGTCGCGATACATGACACGGTAGATGCGCTTGGCAAAGAAGCCTGCCGCAATGTAGAGGCGGCGGCGATCCGTCATATGCGCGTCCACCAGGTTCGAGATTGACACAGGGACGTCCGATTCGGCACCGAAAATCTCCACCAGCATCTGGCGAGCACGTCCATCCTGCCAGTACAGAAGAGCTCGACCCACGCCACGGCCTCGCCAATGCGGATGGATATAGGCACTCACGATGGCAGTCGCTGCCTCATGGATGCCGCGCAGCACGCGCACCGATGCGACCGCGCAAATATTCCGACTCGCATCAAGGCCGACAATCGTATCCACCCAATCGCGGCCGTTCTCCCCCTCCATCATGTCAGCGATGTCTTCCACGGAGGTGCGCCGAATAGCGTTATCGTCGTCTTCGATCAGGGAGATCAGCGCGTACACGGCGGGTGCGTCACGGCCAATCATGGGCCGCCAGCGCAACCCGAGGTGACTGCCCGGGTACGGGACGGACACGGGCGGCGTGAGTCGCTGCGCAAGTCCTGTCATGCGTAACATCCTAGCGGGTAATCGGGCCTTAAGTCACACTGACCTCGGATATTTGTGCGTTCATGATGAACGCTTTTTCAGAAAGTTGACAGCTTGTGCCCGAAATTACGCGTCAATCCGCATGCGATCAAGGCCAGCCGATTCAGTGACAATGAATTCTCTGCGCGGGCCGACGGTCGAACCCATGAGCAGCTCAAACACGTCCTCCGCCTGGCGCAGGGCCTCCTCGTCGGCCAGGGTGATGCGGCGCAGCGACCGGTGGGCACGATCCATCGTGGTCTCCGCCAGCTGATCGGCATCCATTTCACCTAGGCCCTTGTAGCGCTGGATCGGCTCCTTCCACGTACGGCCCGAGCGGCGCAGCGCGGCGAGCTTGCGGTGCAGCTCATCCTCGGAGTAGGTGTAGATGAATTCACGCTTCCTACGTCCCTTGCCCGCGACCTCGATGCGGTGCAGGGGCGGGACGGCCGCGTAGATGCGTCCGGCCTCGACCATGGGTCGCATGTAGCGGAAGAACAGGGTCAGCAGCAGGGTGCGGATGTGCGCGCCGTCGACGTCGGCGTCGGTCATGAGGATGACTTTGCCGTATCGAGCCTGGGACAGGTCGAAGGTACGCCCCGAACCCGCGCCGATCACCTGGATGATGTTCGCGCACTCGGCGTTGGCCAGCATGTCCGCGGTCGAGGCCTTCTGCACGTTGAGGATCTTGCCTCGGATCGGGAAGAGGGCCTGATACTGGGAGTTGCGCGCGGCCTTGGCCGTGCCCAGGGCGGAGTCACCCTCGACGATGAACAGCTCTGTCTCAGCCACGTCCTCGAGGCGACAATCCGCGAGCTTGGCGGGCAGCGAGGAGGTTTCCAGCGCATTCTTCTTGCGCGAGATCTCCTTGTGGATGCGCGCGGACACGCGGGCCTTCATCTCGCCGACGACCTTCTCCATGAGGAGGGACGTCTGCTGCTTGTCGTCGCGCTTGGAGGAGGCGAACTTGTCCTTCAGCCAGTCGGCGACGACACGGCTGACGACGGCTCGGATCTGCGGAGTGCCCAGCGTTTCCTTCGTCTGGCCCTCGAATTGAGGCTCGGGGAAGCGCACGGTGATGACAGCGGTCATACCGGCCTGCACGTCGTCCTTTTCGGGGCGCCCGTCCTTTGCACCGACCTTGAGCTTGCGCGCGTTCTTATCGATGGCGGCGCGCAGGGTTTTCAGGACCGCCTGCTCGAAGCCAGCCACGTGGGTGCCACCCTTGGGGGTGGCGATGATGTTGACGAAGGACCGGACAGCCGTGTCGTATCCGATGCCCCAGCGCAGCGCGATGTCGACCTCGCAGGTGCGTTCGACCTGGGTGGCGCGCAGGTGGCCGGTCTTTGAGTCGAGGGCCTGCACGGTCTCGTTGTAGGTGCCTTCACCCGTGATGTGCCACGTGTCGGTGACGGGGCCATCGGAGGCCAGCCAGTTCGCGAAGTCGACGACGCCTCCGTCGAAGCGGAAGCTCTCGCGCACTTCCTCCTCGCCGCGCTCGTCGTAGCAGTTGATGGTCAGGCCGGGCACGAGGAACGCGGTCTGGCGGGCGCGCGCCAGCAGGTCCTCCCAGGAGAAGGATGCCGTGGCCGGGAAAATCTGGAAGTCCGCCCAGAATCGCACGCGCGTGCCGGTCTGCGACTTCTTCACCTTGCCGACGGTCTTGAGGATGGAACCATCCGTGAAGGGCGCGAAAGGCGAGTTGGGGGTGCGCTGCTTCGAGTCGTCGAATTCGCCGGGTTCGCCGCGGCGGAAGCACATCTCGTGGGTCTTGCCGCCACGGTCCACCTGCACGTCGAGACGCGCCGAGAGAGCGTTGACGACGGACGCACCGACGCCGTGGAGGCCGCCAGAGGCCGCGTAGGAGCCGCCGCCGAACTTACCGCCGGCGTGGAGCTTGGTGTAGACGACCTCGACGCCGGTCAGGCCTTGGCCGGGGACGATGTCGACGGGGATGCCTCGGCCGTTGTCGGCGACGGAGGCGGAGTGGTCGGGGTGGAGGCGTACGTCGATGGTGTCGCAGTATCCTTCCAGAGCCTCATCGACGGCGTTGTCGATGATCTCCCAGAGGCAGTGCATGAGGCCTCGGTGGTCGGTGGAGCCGATGTACATGCCGGGGCGCTTGCGCACCGCCTCGAGGCCTTCGAGGACGGAGAGGTGCCGTGCGTTGTAGTCGGATGCGTCGGTAGGAGTCACGAGGTGAATCATAGGTGGCTACGTGCTCATTTGCGGTCCACTGGGCGTGTGGCGTGGGTTCTGGGAGGCTTTCCACGCTTGACGAGGCCTGGGCTATTTTGCGCTGATCGGCGCGGTTTGGCGGCTCGTCGCACGCGACATTCTCGTGGGCATTTTTCTGCGTTGTCGCGGCCCGTGAGGCGTTGTGTCATGGTGTCGACGGTGGTCAGAGATTGCGCCCCCGGTGAACAGGGGTGCGCGGGGGTGGCTCAATGGTGTGTGATGGATGCATGAAGGCACAGATTCTTGAACGCCCCGTACTGGACGAGCCGCAGTTGAGCGCGGCGAATCGTTGCGACGCCTGCGGCGCTCGCGCCTGGGTTCGTGCGACCATGCCGTCGGGCGGCCAGCTCTACTTCTGCGGCCACCACGCGAACGAGCACCTGCCCTCCCTGGTGGGCGCTGGCGCACAGATCCTGGACGAGCGTCATTTCATGAACGACTGATTTTACTGCTCCCGCAGCGGCGGGACGCACGGCTTCGAGGCGCGGGCGGGGACCGACGGGTCCCCGCCCGCGTTTTTCCTATGCTCGTTTCCTTTCTCCCGCTTCTGACGACTGTGTCACGAAACCACCCTGACCCGCGCTTTCACACCTCTCCCCCGCGCACCTGTCAAAGAGCGCGTGGTACAGTTGCGAGTCACTTTCGGGCACAAAAGGTGGCGAACTGACACACTTTCGCCCGCATTGGAGCAAAGCCATGAAAATAGCGTGGAACGAAATTACATATCAACCAAAGAAGTTCGTTCTCATCGAGTTCCTGATCGCCACGCTCATGTTCATGGTCGTGTTCCTCTCGGGCCTCACCAACGGCCTCGGCGCCTCCGTGTCCGCGCAGATCGCGAACTACGGTCCCCTCACCTACGTCCTGTCGACGGACTCTGAGGGAGTCATCCCCTATTCGTCGGTCACCTCCGACGACATCAAGGCCCTCGAAGCGGCCGGCATGCGCGACTACGCGAGCCTCGTCATCCAGCGCGCGACTATCACCCGGGTCGACGACTCGAACACCCTGGACATCACATACTTCGCGACGGATCACAACGACGGTAACGTTCTCCAGCCGACTCTCATCGACTCCGACCTTGCTATTTCCGACCTTGGGGACAACGAGGTCATCCTCGACAGCGCGTTTGAGAACGAGGGCATCCAGGTCGGTGACCGGGTGATCGACAAGATCTCCGAGCAGGAACTGACGGTCGTCGCCTTCGCCAAGAGGGCGAACTATGGATACAGCGACATCGGCTTTGTCAGCTCGCAGACCTACGCGGATATGCGCACGGTGACCGTTCCGAACTACGAATGGCAGGCCCAGACGGTCGTTACCTCGGATGAGATTGCGGAGGACGCCCTTCCCACTCACCTGATGACCGCCGACCGCCAGCAGGTCATCGACAAGATCCCCGGCTACAAGGCCCAAAACCTCACGCTCAAGATGATCACGTGGGTACTCCTCGTTGCCTCATCCGCGATCCTGGGCGTCTTCTTCTACATCCTCACCCTGCAGAAGCTGCACCAGTTCGGTGTTCTGAAGGCGATCGGCATGCCGATGCGCACGATCACCAACATCCAGATCTCTCAGCTGACGATCATCTCGATCATCGGCGTCGTGATCGGCCTCAGCCTCGCCGCCGCCATGGCGCCGTTCCTGCCGAGCACCGTCCCGTCGATCATGACTCTCGCAGACAGCGTCACCGTCGCAATCAGTTTCGTCGTGACTTCGATCCTGTGCGGCGCGCTGTCGCTGCTGAAGATCAAGAAGGTGGACCCCATCGAAGTCATCGGCGGAAACGGAGAATAAAGTGGCAATCATCGAACTGGATTCGATCGGAAAGTCCTACGCCGACGGCGACCAGACGCACCGCGTGCTCAGCGGTCTAAGCCTGAGCGTCGACCCCGGCGAGTTCGTCGCAGTCCTGGGACCCTCTGGTTCCGGAAAATCGACGCTCCTGTCTATCGCTGGCCTGCTACTGTCGGCCGACGAGGGGCACATCTCCATCGCAGGCCAGGACCTCACGCAGCTGAGCCAGAAGCAGTGGACGCGCAAGCGCCTGGAGCTGCTGGGTTTCATCTTCCAGGACCACCAGCTCCTGCCCTACATGCGTATTGGCGATCAGCTCGAGCTGGTCGCGAAGCTCAAGGGCGAGAAGGACAAGGCCAAGCGTCAGGCCGAGGTCCGCTCCCTCATGGAGGACCTTGGGATCGAGGCCTCCTACGCGAAGTATCCTCGCCAGATGTCGGGTGGCCAGAAGCAGCGGGCGGCGATCGTTCGCGCCTTCATCGGCAACCCGCAGCTGATCCTGGCAGACGAGCCGACCGCAAGCCTGGACCCGGACCGCGGCCAGGAGATCGCCCAGCTGATCCGCAAGGAAGTGAAGTCCAAGAACAAGAGCGCCATCATGGTGACGCATGATCGCTCGATCCTCCCCTACGTGGACACGATCTACGAGCTCACGCACGGCACGCTGACGAGGGTCGAGGCCTAAGAGCGGCGGGCGCTCCACGCTGAGAGCAGCGGCGGCAACGGTGCGGATCTCCTGTGCACTGCTTCAGAAGATCCGCACTGCTTTACGCTTTCAGCGCCAGCAGGCCGTCAGAAATGAAACGACGCACAAGCTCACTGCGAGTTTGTCCGAGTTCCCCGGCAGCCTCGTCGAGCTCTCGAACTAAGGATTCCGGCAGGCGCGTGCCGACCGGCATCGTGTCCTCACCGAAGAGCTGCGGACGACCCGGCAGGACCTTCCACGATCCGTCGCATTCGCCAGCTTCGAAGCGCTGAGCATCTACTTCAAGATCAGCATCAGTAACGGTGATCCCTCCCGCGAGACGGTAGGTCCCCTCTTGCTTCTTGCTCATCACCCTCTCCTCTCAGCTCCAAAAATCTCTGTCATCATTTTCTTTGAAGGCGGTGTCATCGCGTGATAGATGAGAATCGTGCCATCTTCTTGCAGAGCAGCAAGGAGTTCTAACAGCCGCCCGTTCCTGTCGTATCCCAGCGCAGCGTACGCGGGCCAGTACGGAGAGTCCACGCGTTCGGCACACTCAACTGCATAGACCCAGGCGTGGATCGCATCTTCGTCGGCTATCTCAGGATGTCGCGCGCTCACGCGTGGATGGACAACAACCGGCACGTCCACCAGTGGCTCACCTCCCCTGCGCCCATGCCAGGAATTTCGTTAACAAAATTCTAACACTGTTTTCCCGGGGCTGCTGGTCAATGCAATCGATGGTCGATCGAAGCCGGGAACGGCGACCGACGCCCGAGAAGGCCGCTCCCCTAGTCCGCGAGGCGCTGGGACACCACCGTCGTGACGCCGTCGCGCATCGTGACGCCGTAGAGGGCGTCCGCGATCTCCATCGTGCGCTTCTGGTGGGTGACGACGATCAGCTGCGAGGTCTCCTGGAGCTCCTTAAAGATCGCCAGCAGGCGCGTCAGCCATCACGCGAACAGACGTAGCACGACTAAGCACTACCCCAACAGGCACAATCACGACTCAGATCGCAACCACCAAGCGAAGACAGACGGTATAAAGCAATATGGAGGCGCGAGAGATCAGATTCCAGTCATCAGGAAGCTCGTCTAACAACAGCGACCTATATGCGCAAGAAAACCCAGCCCCACTCAATAGCGGAAGAGATGCCGACAGTACCTGACGTGACAAAGGTAACAAGAAATGACCAGCTTTATTCTTGTACCTCCATCTATACGGCGTAAACACCATCTACACGCAACACGATATGCAAAACTACAAACGTCCACTACAACGAAGCAGGCAGCGCACATTCAAAGAAGAACCAACACCAGCAAGGAGACAGAAATGAAGTACAGAACATTTAATGTACCCGACGATAGGGCGAAGCAGACAGAAAAAGAGATCCAACAACAAAAACTACACAGCTTTGATCTAGACGAAATCCAAGCGTACGCTTTCACCGAAAAAAATCAACCATTTATTGCACCGAGCGAATGGGCTCGCATAGTCGCAAACAATCGAGGATATCTTTTCCATCCAGAAATCGGTATCTTTGCGCAAAACCCCGATGGAATACCAGAGCACTTCCCCTGGCATCTCATCGCACAAACCTTTGAAGATTTGGCAGACGCCCTTCTAGAGCACGGCGCATTGATCAAATCGGAAGATAATAAACAAATCATTGCCGTATATTGGGAAAGAGTGAAGGAACTAGCTGATCAAGGATTATTACCATAAGACCTATCAACAGCTACAGGTATCATCAAACCTGACTGCCTGCCCCCTTTATCACTGCCGAGTCAGACAGACAAGGTTCGCCCGCACGTAGCAATAGAACGTGCGGGCGAACCACTTCCACCCATAACACGATCCAATCATTAACCACTATTCAGATTAGTTTCACAATTTATCTTAATGAACATTCCAGAATGTAACCCAGAAATATAATATACACACGAATACGCTGAGACAATATTACACAACGCTTAACCACACTTAACAGCACACACACCTAAGAACAGCACAAGGCGTTCCCCATTCAACACCAACCAACGCTTCAACACACCTATTCTCAAACAGCAATAAAGCGACTCACACACTATTCAACAAGAAACCAAACGACAGAAAATTATTTCTACATTGGCGAGCAGTCGTTTGACTGAAGAATAGAGTAATTTGCTTGCACGTACAT
>NZ_JAPWCL010000019.1:0-47414 GCF_041433955.1 Pauljensenia sp. 20925_1_25
ATTGACCGACAACCTCCTCCAGTCGAGAAGGTCTCATACGAACGGCGAGGGGCGCGTCCGCGGAAAACGCGGGCACGCCCAACTCGTCGAATGCTTCAGAATCAAACAGATCCATGAAACCTAGCCTACGTCAGGGTGACTCCCTGCGAGGAAGATCCGATCTTCGGACCGGACAGGACCTGGAGGACGACGAGGCCCCCAAGGATCAGCATGCACGCACCGGCACCGAGCAGGTAACCGTTCAAGCCCTCGGACTCATCGGCGGCATTCGAGGAGGACAGGACCTCCGCATGCAACTTCACAGAACCGGATGCATCCACCGACGCGCCCGCGCCGGCAGCCCCAACGGTCGACGCGACCTTAAAGTCGGCCCAGCCGACCAGCTGGTGCGAGCGGTTCGCCACGACGACCTTGTATTCGCCCATGGGCAGGCCGGCCACGTCCATCGTGACCTTGTTACCGTCTTCAACCTGAAGCCAGCGTGCCTCACCCGTCTGCATGATGTTGGCGCTCACCCACTCGCCAGCGCCAGCCTTGTCGGAGGGAACATTGATCGTCAGCTGTCCACCAGTGAAAGCCGCGCTCACGCCACCCTTATTTGCATCAGTCAGCTCAGACACATCCGATACGGGGGACACCGGGGTATCGGACGGCTGCGTCGCGTTCGCCGCAGGAGAGGCCGAAGCGGAAGGCGTTGCCGAAGGCGACGCGGAAGAAGTTGCGGTCGGCTGGACAACCGGCAACTGCGGATCATCAGGCTGAGGCGCGGGCGCGGGACTCACGGACGGTCCCGGGGCGGGACTCACGGGCGACTCCGGCGCGGGACTCACGGGCGACTCCGGCGCGGGACTCACGGACGGCTCCGGCGCGGGACTCACGGACGGCTCCGGCGCGGGACTCACGGGCGACTCCGGCGCGGGACTCACGGACGGCTCCGGCGCGGGTTCAACCGTGGGGTCTGCAGTCGGCTCCGGCGTTGGCTCGGCCGTCGCCGACGGGCTGGACGGCTCGAAGACCTTCACCGAGTAGTTGAATGTCTTCGCCAGGGTCTTGTCGTCCTGGTAGATCACGACGGTGACCCAGTGGGAACTACCGGGTTCCCAGGTCACATGTTCACCGTTGTTGGCGCCATTAGGAACCGGAACGACCATTCTGTAGTTGTCGAGCGCATTTACCTTCCACAGGCCATCAGCGGTCACCGTGACTGTTTCACCGGAGCGCTCGAAGGTAAGAGGCGCGGTCGGCGTTACGCCACCGTTATCCAAGATGACGCCCCAGTAGCCTGTCTTACCGTATTCCGCTTCAAACTCGGAGGCATTCTCGAGGTTGATAACGAACGTGGTGTTCGGGATAGGGAGGGGACCATCGTTGTTATCGGCACGCGCAGCGAAACCGGGAATGGCGAGCGCACCTGCGGCGAAGAGGCATAGGGCCATGAGCACGCTCATTACCCGACTGCGGCCAGCGAGCACCCGCGCTGCGAGGGCGGAAGTAACCCGTCCGTGCTGCATAACGGTTCTCCTTTGGGACTTAAATACTCAGAAGATATTGCCTGATAACCAGAGTAACAGCTACATCGGCTTCATGTGAAGCACGAACACGCACCATGCGGTCAGTGGTGATCACATTGGCATCGTGCGCTGCTCGCTCGATCTAGTGGAATGATCCATGCGACTTGCGCACAATGCTGACCGTCGCGATGGCACCGAGCAACGCAAGCGCCCCACCACCTGCAAGGATCCATCCGTTGAGGCGGCCCTCTTGCTCGCGGGCAGCTTGCTCCGTAGCCTGTTGCTCCGAGCGAGACCTAGGTCCAATCTCAGAAGCAGACACGCTCTGTTGTTCAGTAGACGAGGACGGATCGGGGGTGGGAGATCCCAGCTGGGACGAGCCGCCATTCACATATCCCCGCGACAAAGCACTCCCGGGACGTGACGACCCAGTACTTGCCGAGGCAGGGGGCGCAGAGGCATCCGTCGATGACGAAGTCGAGACCTGAGCGTCGGAAGCCTGGTCACCTCTTACCTCAGAGGTAAGTACTTTTGGTTCGTCAGCAGGAATGGCGGGCCGTGCCACCGTCGAGGCAGATTCACCGGGATCACTGTCTGCGGGAGCAGAGGGAGTCTCCTCCCCCGGCATATCTGGCACCACGACGGCGTAGCCAGGATCGGAGGGGTCAGGACTATCAGCGTTCATGGAGCATGTCCGAACATCAACGGCAGTGTCAACGACACGCACCTTAGCTTCGACATACGTTCCGGTGACAGCATCGCCAATGTAAACCACATGGGCTGACCCAACTTCCCAGGACGACGGGAGGGGAATATCCGTTGAGAAGGTTCCATCGGACGCCACGTCGGCGACGGCCCAGGCAGTACGATCACGACGAACAGCATCGGGAACCCAGCTGGGCAATTCCATTCCATCGGGGCGCTTCGTCTCACCATCATCGAGGGTGATGATAACGAATCCGCGTATCTGCTCAGTACCTGGACCCCAGCCAGAACCCTCAACATGAACCGATTCGCCCGCATGCACAATCGAGGAAAGAGAAGCCATCGACTCCGGACCCTGCGCAACGAGACAGGCGGCTGAAGCATCCGGGAGGGCATCGTCACCAAAAGCAGGAGGTGCAGTGACAAACACGCCACCAACAATGGACGCCGACGCGGCCAACGCAAGCAGGGACAGACGCAGCCCCTCGCTTCGCGTGAACGACCGTGGCGCCATGCGTGCCACCTTCCTTCCCTCATGGATAATTTTAGTAAGTTCGCTCAATTATGAACAGACCAACATGTCAGTGTCCGAGTAACTACGAGCCATACGCTCCATCCTATTAGTTCGTCCCCAACACGCAATTGCGAACAACAAGCAAATTCACGGACCGGTGCACCAAAACCAGGTTTTACAAGGAAAATTATATTTAATTGAAAAAAATTGTGAGCTAAATTATCGAATAACTGTCATCTAAAGTGACCTTCTGGTCAACATTTGAGACTATGAATCTCGTTTCTACCCCCCGCTAACGACGTGGAATGACCAGCGGTGCCCCCGACTCAGGATCCTCGATGACAACGCATTCAACCTCGAATACGTCGGAGATCAGAGAGGGCGTCACAATGTCTCGCGGCACTCCCTGAGCAACGATCCGCCCATCTTTCATACACACGAGATGCGTCGCGTAGCGGAAAGCAAGGTGAAGATCGTGCAATACCGCGACAACTGTCCGACCCCCCTCACGTAGGCGGTCCGCTAAACGCAGAACCTCCAGTTGATGATTCAGATCCAAATAGGTCGTCGGCTCATCCAAGAGCAGGATATCCGTCGACTGCGCCAGAGCCATCGCGATCCAGACCCTCTGACGCTGCCCACCAGAGAGTTCGCCGACACGTCTGGAGCAAAATGCGCTTACTCCGGCGTCACGCATTGCACGCGCCACGGCCTCGTCATCCTCCGTGCTCCACTGATGTGCGAGAGATTGATGCGGATAGCGGCCGCGCGCAACCAGGTCCTCCACCAACATGTCGCCCGGTGCAACAGAGGATTGCGCGAGGAGACCAAGGCGGCGCGCAAGGGCCTTCTGATTCAGCTCATTCAGGACCTGCCCATCCAACTCAACGACGCCGCAGCGCACGCTGAGCACGCGGGCGAGTGCCCGCAACAGCGTCGACTTGCCACATGCATTCGGGCCGACGATGACCGTCAGTTCGCCCTGCAGAACATCCAGTGAAAGCCCCTCCAGAATCGGAGAGTCCTTCCCGTAGCCAACGGTGATCGAATGGGCACGAAGCCCACCTTCACTGTGCCGATCAATCATGACGTTACCTCACCTCACGAACGAGTAACACGAGCAGATAGATGCCACCCACGACGCCAGTCACGACGCCCACCGGCATTTCATGGGGTGCCAGGAGCCGTTGCGCAACCACATCGGAGGCGAGCACAAGAAGCGCTCCCACGACGGCAGACGATGCAAGCCCCACTCCCCCGTGACCACACACGCGACGAGCAACGTGGGGTGCCGCCAAAGCCACAAAGGCCACCGGGCCTGCAACAGCGGTTGCCATGGAAACCAACACCATCGCCGCAGCGATCACCGCGATCCGCACCTCGCGTACCCGCACCCCCAAGGCCATCGCCACATCATCCCCCATCGCAAGCACAGCGAGTGGACGTGCGAGCCACGCAAGAACCAGTACGGTCACCGCAAGAACGAGAATGAACGGAACAATGCGCACCATCGTCACACCGGAGAACGATCCTGCACTCCATAACTGCGCGCGCTGCGCCGCTTCCAGGGGAGCCTTGACGATCAGCAGTGAATTAATAGCGTGGAGAGCGGCGGAGAAACCGATGCCGACCAAGACGACCCGAATACCTGTCACGCGGACGCCACCCGCGCAGGCAAGAATGAGCGCCCCCGACACGAGACCGCCCACGAGCGCTCCGACGCCCGTCGTCGCAGGACTGGACCCACACACAATGATCGCAAGGAGAGCGCCCGTCGCCGAGCCAGTCGACAGGCCGACGATGTCGGGACTACCGAGCGGGTTGCCAGAGATCGTCTGGAAGATGGCACCCGACAGGCCGAGCGCACATCCGACTCCCAGCGCCGCACACACACGCGGAAAACGAACAGACTGCACGAAGTACACGCCCAAGAAATCGTCTCGAGGCCCGCTGTCGCCCATCAGTCGACGGAAAGACTCTGCGGCGCTGAGACCATAATCCCCCAGCGTCAGCGAGTAAACGGACAGGCACACGGCAAGGAGTAGTCCAGCAACGACGACCGTGGCACTACGCCGATGAATGCGTAGCGAGACCCACGGCAATGCTAGTACCACGTAACGCCCGCTGTTCACGACATCCCCCGTCCACGCGCAGTTGCGATAAAGAAAGGTGCCCCAATGAGCGCGACGATGACACCGACAGGCACCTCCTGAGGAGCCAGCACGAGGCGCGAGGCAACATCTGCGACGCACACCCACGCAGCCCCCACAATGACGGACCAGAGAGCGATCAAGCCATGACGCGCGCCAACCGCGCGTCGGACGAGGAGCGGCACGGCGAGACCAACAAACGTGAGGGGACCCCCGAGTGCGGTCGCTCCTCCCGCGAGGGCTGTGACTGCCAGGGTTGCGAGTCCTCGAACAAGCCGCACCCGAACGCCGAGACCGACGGCGACCTCGTCTCCGAGCGTCAGAATGCCAAGAGCGGACGTCAGAAGCGCACCGAGTAACACCCCGCCGCCGATGACAACGCTCGCCAAGACGAGCGAATCAACTCCGATCCCCTCGAAGGAGCCGGACGCCCAATAGCGGAACTCATTGAAAGCAAACTGGTTGGCCGTCAGGATGGCCGACGTCAGCGATGCCAGTGCGGCTGACACGGCGATACCCGCCAGTGCCAGGCGTGCACGCGAGGCGCGTGCGCCCCGGCCAGACAGTGCAAAGACGAGGGCGGAGGCAACTCCGGCTCCTATCAACGCAGCGCCGAGGGTGACGGCACGCGTCGACACGCCCATGAGTGCGGTCGCCGACACGACCGCGAAGGCAGCCCCTGCGTTGACGCCGAGGATGCCAGGATCAGCGAGCGGATTGCGCGTCATCGCTTGCATGATTGATCCGGCCAACCCGAGCGCGCCCCCGATGATGAGCGCCGCGATGGTCCGGGGTACACGAAGGGATAGCACCACCCGCGCGTCCTGGGAGGTTCCGCCGTGGACAAGGGACTCCCAGACAATATTCGGGGCGATCTGCCGGGATCCCAGGGCGAGCGAGGCCATCACGACGACACCAAGCACCAGCGCCGCCACTGCACAGGCAATAGCGACGCTGGTGAGTCGGTGGGCGCTCATTCGCACAGTGCGCACCTGACCGCGTGTCCCACGCTCAGGACGCCGGGACAAACTGAGCTTCGATGGACGAGACGATACCGTCCATCAGCAGGTATCCGCCGGTCGAGGTCCACAGGGATCCATCGACGGGAATGACGTGGTTTGCCTGGACAGCTCCGAGAGAATCGAAACCAACAGTATTCTTCGCCTCCTCGAGTGCGGCGGCAGACGCCTCAACACCGGTGGCTCCGCCTGCCGACGGGTTGTTCACCGAGGACTTGCCGAGCGTGCCGAAGAAGATCCAGTCCGCGTCGATTTGGTCGATGTTTTCGAGGGAGACGGGCTCGGAGTGTCCCTCTCCATCACGGTCCTGATTGGCGGGGCGCTTCATGCCTAGAGCGGTCAGGGCTTGTCCGGCGGGCAGCTCCTTGAGAATCAGGCCTGCACTATCGCCCTGCCAGCGCACAACCGAGTATGTCTGGTCGAGGTAGCCAGCATCCTTCAGGCGGGCGCTCACATCTGCGACATGCTGGTCGAACTCCGCGAGTTTGACGTCAGCCTGTTCGGGCACGCCGAGCGCATCCGCGGTGAGGGCGAAAGTCTCGCGCCAGTCGCCGCCCGACTGCGTGGTGAAGAAGACGGGAGCTATCTGGCCGAGGGCCGTCAGAGTCTCGGTGTCGTTGTTCTTCACGGACGTGCCGTCAACGAGAATCAGGTCCGGGTGGGCGGCACCAATGGCCTCCAGGTTGGGGGTGCCGATGGAACCCAGAATCGGGATGTCTCCGGCGCGATCAAGGAGGTAGTTGGGGACCGTCTGCTGGCCGCGGCCCGATACGACACCAATGGGCGTCACTCCCAGGGCGAGCGCGTTGTCGGTGGTCGGTTCGGAAAGCGTCACGACGCGGGTCGGATGCGAGGGCACAGTGACCTCCTGTCCGGAGGCATCGGTAACGACGCGGGTCTCGCTGGTCCCGTTCGCTCCAGAGGACGAGGCCGGGGCGGGCTGCGTGGAGGAGCAGGCTCCCAGGGTCAGGGATGCAAGAGCGAGAGCCGCGAAAGCGCGAACTCGTGTCGAGATATGCACGTGTTCCTCAATTCGATTAGATCACGATAGATGCATAGGCAAGCCTAACCTAGCGGTGCAAAGGGCGCTCTCTTCGCATGCAATGGTGGATAGGCTCACGCGAACCATCTGTCGAGCATTCGCACGAGCCCTTCGCGCCACCATGCAACGTCATGGCCACCGGGATAGGACTCGAAACTGACAAACGATCCCGCCCCCTCTAAAAGAGCAGTACAATGCCGAGTTACAGGTAGCATCGCCCGCTCGCGCTCACCCACCTGACACAACACTGTCAAGCCTTGACCAAGACACCTCTGTCCCCTCATTAGTTCTTTTATCAGCGTCCCCTCGCCCCGGCCTCGTTCCTCTCCACCCCACCATAGAGAGGGGGACTGTGCGAGGAAACACTCGACGGGCAACGAACCCAGACAGGCAGCCTCGAGCACTGCAAGCCCACCGAAGGACTGACCGGCCAGAGCAACAGGACCAGCCCCGACCTCGGCACAAATGTCTCTCACGAGCTCCTCAACACGGCCCGCCTCGGTTAACTCCTCCTGGCGAGCGCGCAGATCACCAGCATCGATCGTCACGACGCGAAGACCAGGGTAGCGCCAGGTCAGCCAGCCAACGCCATTGGCTCGCCACATCTCCCCGTCGAAGAGAATGAGGGTTCTGCGTGCGGGGCACTCGCCGTCGTGGACCACGATGGAACGGGGTCGCTCACGCTCACGACGTGTACTGATGCGAACACCGATGTCTTCCTCACGGGCAGCACGCATCTGCAGAGAGCGGAGGCTCTCCGATGGCCACACGACGCTCGCATCGGGTCCCACAAACAGTGAGGCAACGTTTCCTCGCCCGTTGATGAGACTGCGGACGTTAGAGCAATCAGGGCGAGCAGCCTGACTTAATCGCAGCCAATCACCCCTATCCATGCTCGTGCGCGGATCGATGCCACCAGCGTCCACAATCGCGAACTGATAGCTGAGGATCGCATCCGCCGGCAGCGCACACGCGAGCACGTGCACGCGAGATCCGGGCACGCTTTCCAGACGAAAAGCGTCAAGGTGATCGCGGTTGCGATCCGTCACGGTATTGACGATAACGAAGCACTGAGCATTCTCAGGAGCATCGCACCGAAACGTCACGCGAACGGCGTTAACCCCGTCGAGGACGAGCCGACGACCGACGCGCGGGCCATCGGCGCACCCATGGTCATCCCAGTCCTCAGGATCGCTCTCGAGCCGACAAAACCCCGTCTCAGAAAAGAACTCCTCCTCGAAGGCCATCGGTCAGTCGAAAAGCGAAATATCGCCCGCGCCGACGCGCGCGACGACAGCGTCGCCTCCCGCAAAGTCGATGACCGTCGTCGGCTCAGCGACGCCGACAGGACCCACGACCACCAGATCAACCTGATGCCCGATGCGCTCGTCCACGTCAAAGCCGTCCGTCAGAGGCTCCTTCTCACCCGGCATGATGAGCGTCGAACAAGCTAGCGGCTCACCGAGGGCCTCGACAATCGCCTGGGTGATGACATGGTCCGGGATGCGCACGCCGACCGTGTGCTTCTTCTTGTTCAGCATGATGCGCGGAACTTCCTTGGTGCCACGCAGGATGAACGTGTAAGGTCCGGGGGTCAGCGCCTTCATCGTGCGGAACTCATGATTATCGACGATAACTAGCTCACCGAGCTGCGCGAACGAGTGGCACAGCAGCGAGAAATTGTGCTTGTCATCGAGCTTACGAACCGCGCGAATGGTGTCCATGCCCGACTTGTTGCCAATCTTGGTCGCGATCGCGTAGCCGGAGTCCGTGGGCAGCGCAATCGTACCGCCGCGTTCCAGCAGGTCAACGACCGTGTTAACCAGACGTGCTTGAGGATTTTCCGGATGCAACTCAACGTACGACATGTCTCTATTGTGCACGAAACCCCCACCGGCCGGGGCCAGATGGGGGTTTCGTGGACAGAACGCGCGAGAGCTAGATCACTTCTTCCCCTCGTCTGCGACCTCTTCACCGCGCTTCTTCGGCTTCGCGTCAACGCCGGCTTCCTTACGCTGCGCAGGCGTAATCGGAGCCGGGGCCTCGGTCAGCGGGTCGAAACCGCCGCCGGACTTCGGGAAGGCGATGACATCGCGAATCGACTCGGACTTCGTCAGCAGCGAGACGATACGGTCCCAACCGAACGCGACACCGCCGTGCGGCGGGGCACCGAACTTGAAGGCATCGAGCAGGAAGCCGAATTGCGTCTGGGCTTCCTCCTCGCCGATACCCATCACGTTGAACACGCGGTTCTGGATGTCGCGGCGGTGAATACGAATCGAACCGCCACCGATCTCGTTGCCGTTGCAGACGATGTCGTAGGCGTAGGCCAACGCATTGCCCGGATCCTTGTCAAAGGAGTCGATCCACTCGGGCTTGGGCGAGGTGAAAGCATGGTGGACGGCCGTCCAGGCGCTGTGGCCCAGCGCGACGTCGCCCTCGGCCTCAGCATCGCCGGTGGGCTTGAAGAGCGGCGCGTCCACAACCCAGGTGAAGGCCCAGGCATCGGGGTCGATGAGGTCGCAGCGCTTGCCGATCTCCAGGCGGGCAGCGCCGAGCAGCTCGCGCGAGGGGGTCGGCTTGCCGGCAGCGAAGAAGATGCAGTCGCCGGGATTGGCACCGGTGGCGGCAGCCAGGCCCTCACGCTCAGCCTCGGTGATGTTCTTGGCAACGGGGCCGCCCAGCGTACCGTCCTCGGCGATGGTGACGTAAGCCAGACCCTTCGCGCCGCGTGCCTTGGCCCATTCCTGCCACTTGTCGAAAGTGCGGCGAGGCTGCGAGCCACCGCCGGGCATGACGACAGCACCCACGTAGGGAGCCTGGAACACGCGGAAGGTCGTGTCCTTGAAGTACTCGGTGAGCTCGGTCAGCTCAAGGCCGAAGCGCAGGTCGGGCTTATCCGAGCCATAGCGTTCCATCGCGTCCTTGTAGGTCATGCGCGGGATCGGCGTGGACAGGTCGTAACCGATGAGCGCCCACACGTTCTTCAGGACGTCCTCGGCGACCTCGATGACGTCGTCCTGGTCCACGAAACTCATCTCGATATCGAGCTGGGTGAACTCGGGCTGGCGGTCGGCGCGGAAGTCCTCGTCGCGGTAGCAGCGCGCGATCTGGAAGTAACGTTCCATGCCCGCCACCATGAGCAGCTGCTTGAACAGCTGGGGCGACTGGGGCAGGGCGTACCAGGAACCCGGGGAGAGGCGGGCGGGGACGATGAAGTCGCGGGCACCCTCGGGGGTCGAACGGGTCAGGGTCGGCGTCTCGATCTCGACGAAGTCGCGGGCGTACAGGGCCTCGCGGGCGGCACGCGAAACCTTCGAGCGCAGGCGGATCGCGTACTGCTCGGGTTCGCGGCGCAGGTCGAGGTAGCGGTACTTCAGGCGGGTTTCCTCGCCGACGTTGCCGGAATCTTCAGCATTGGAGGACACCTGGAACGGCAGGGGCGCGCTAGTGTTCAGGATTTCGATGTCGTCACCCATCACCTCAATGGCACCGGTGGCCAGGTGGGGGTTCTCGTTGCCCTCGGGGCGAGCGCAGACCTCGCCGGTGACCTTCAGGACAAACTCGGAGCGCAGCTCGTGGGCGACACGCTCGTCACGGACGACAACCTGGGCGATACCCGACGCGTCGCGCAGGTCGATGAACGCCACTCCACCGTGATCGCGGCGACGATCCACCCAACCGGTGAGCGTCACGGTCTGACCGACCAGGTCGGTGCCGAGGGTTCCAATGTTGTGAGTGCGAAGCACTGTGATTCCTTTCGTTGTTACCATCCGCGAGACAGGCGGCGGCAGTATTATTGTACGCGCGCTCGGTCTGGGAGCACGCTCGCCGCAAATAGAATGGGTACTATGGCCGTCGTCTCTACTTCTTCTGTCCCCTCCTCCCCCGCCTGGACACCCACCGAGATCGGTCTGGCAATAGGTTCTGTCCTCTTGATCACGCTTGTTGCGTTTGAGGAGCTGGCAGCCACGACGATCATGCCGACGGTCGTCGCTTCCTTCGACGCCGCACCCTGGTATCCGATTGCCTCGGGTGCCGCGTTGGCGGCGCAGCTGAGCGCCACGGTAGTCGCGGGCGCATTGGCGGACTGGAAGGGACCTCGCGCCGTTCTCTTCACCGGTATGGCGCTCTTCGCCGTGGGCCTGATCATCTCCGCTGTGGGTCCGAACATCATTATCTTCGTCGCTGGCCGCGCGCTGCAGGGGCTGGGCGGCGGACTTCTCGTCGTTCCCCTGTATGTCCTGATCGGTGCGGTTGCCGCCCCGGCCCACCGCCCGTCGTTTTTCGCGGCCTTTTCGCTGTCGTGGGTACTCCCCTCATTGGTGGGTCCCGCAATCGCCGGCTACGTAACTCAAGTGTGGGGGTGGCGCTACGTCTTCGGCGTCGTCCCGATTGTCGTCGTCGTTGCGGCCATCCCCGTCGGCTACGTGCTGCGCACGCTGCCCGCCGCTGAGGCACGCAAGGCCGCGCGCTTGGCAGCACTGTCGTGTAACGCGGTCTTAGCGGGCACGGGTGTCATGCTCCTGCAGCTTGCAGGCGCGCTTACCTCCGTTCTTTCTCAGTTCGGTGTGTTCTTGCTCGGTGCAGGCCTCACGGTGTGGGCGCTGCCCCACCTGCTGCCGCGCGGCACGTTTGCATCCCGTCCAGGCATGCCGTCGGCGATCCTTGCACGCCTATGTGCCCTGGCCTCGCAGGTCGGACTCGCTGTCATGATTCCCCTCGTCCTGCAGCGAGTGCACGGGTGGTCCGAGGCTTCGTCCGCCTGGTGGGTCACACTCGGGTCGATCACGTGGTCGCTGGGCGCTGTCGCACAGGCACGCGTACACGATCCGCGCAAGCGTAAGGTTCTGCCCGTCGTCGGCGGCTCGCTCATCGCTATCGGCGCAGTGCCGGTAGGCGTGCTCCTCATCCCTGCAATTCCGGTCTGGGTCGCTCTGATCGGCTGGCTGTTGGTCGGTCTCGGCGTCGGCCTGGTCCACGCTCCCCTGTCGGTCCTGGCTCTCGAGGTGACCCCCGAGGCCAAGCACGGGCGCGTGGCCTCGTGGCTGCAGGTCGCTGACTCGGCGGGTCCGGCCCTCGAGCTCGCCCTCGTGTCCGTGGCTATGAGCGCGTGGGCCGCCACCGCCACGGTGGGCGGGGCGGCCTACGCTCCCTATTGGGTCATTGCAGTGGTCCTCGCGGGCCTCGCCGTGTTCGCCGTGAGGCGACTCCGACCGGCCGAGTGAAGGCTACTCTCAGTCGTCGTAGCGGCGCTTACCGAAGTGGCGGCGTCCGCCCTCGCGGTCTCCGTCCCGCTCCCAGCCATCGCGGCCACTCTCGCGGTCGCGGCGCGCACGCTTGATGTCCTTCTCCCAGCGCTCGGTACGAACACTGCGGCGCGGACGTGAACCGTCGCCCTTCTCGAAACGGTGCGGGCGCTTCTCGTCGCGCTCGCCGGAACGGCCCTCACGGTCACCGTAGCGTCCGTCGCGTTCCCCGCCGAAGCCACCACGACCTCGGGAATCGCGGTCGAAGTCGCGGCGCTCGCGACGCTCAAAGCCGTCACGCTCGCCACGAGCGCCCGGCCCCTCATCCACGCGGATGCGCAGCTGACGGCCGGAGACGTAGCCCTTGGAGATGCGGGAGAGCTGCTCGCCGGACAAATCGGCGGTGATGTCGACCAGAGAGAAGGTCGGGTAGATCTCGATGTTGCCGATGTCGCGGCCGTCAATACCCCCCTCGCCAGCAATCGCACCGACAATGGAGCCGGGCTTGACACGGTCCTTTTTACCCACCTCGATGCGGTAACGCGTGCCCGAGCCGGGGGCAGGACGACCGCCGCCACGACGACGAGCGCCGTTCGCACCACCCTTGAGCGGGCGGTCCTTGTCGCGGCCCGCCTCGAAGGAGGCACCCACGAACTCACCGGACTCGTCCAGGCGTTCCTCGCGGCGGATCTTGCCGTTTCCGCGACGATCCTTCTCACGGCGCGGGGCCGGTCCCTCGTCGCCGACAGCCGTGGCCATGAGGGCCGCGGCAATGTCTTCAACGGAGGACTCCTCACCCATGTCCGCCAGCAGGCCCTTATACATGTCAAGGCGACCGCGCTCAATGCGGGCGGCCAAACCCTCGAGCAGGCGGCGGGCACGGAACTCGGAGACAGCTGCGGGCGACGGAATCTCGACCTCTTCCATCTCGGTTCCCGTCAGCTTTTCGATGCGGCGCAGCCGACCATGCTCACGCGGGGTAAAGAAGGTCAGCGCGCGGCCCTCGCGACCCGCGCGACCGGTGCGGCCGATGCGGTGCACGTAGGCCTCGGGTTCACGCGGAACGTCGAAGTTAACGACCAGGGAGATGCGCTCAACGTCGAGGCCGCGTGCAGCCACGTCGGTGGCGACCAGCACGTCGAGGGAGCCGTTCTTCAGGCGCTCAACCATGCGCTCACGCTCGGTCTGGGCGACGTCGCCGGAGATGCCGGCGGCACGGAATCCGCGGCCCGACAGCTCGAGGGAGACCTCTTCGACGTCGGCGCGTGTGCGCACAAAGACAATGGCGGCGTCGGCTTCTTCCTGTCCCTTAGCGATGTGTTGGGCGCGGGTTGCGAGCACGCGGGACAGAGCGCCGATCTTGTGCTTGTAGGGCACGACGGCGTAGGTCTGGTGGATCGTATCGACCGTGGAAGACTCGGTGGAGACCGCGACCTTGACAGGGTCCTTCAGGTGCTCACGCGCCACCTTTTCGATGGCGGCGGGCATCGTGGCGCTGAACAGCGCGGTCAGGCGATCATCGGGGGCGCTCGACGCAATCGTCTCGACGTCCTCAGCAAAGCCCATGCGCAGCATCTCGTCGGCTTCGTCGAGCACGAGCATCCGCACGTTCGACAGGTCCAGCGCGCCCTTCTCGATGAGGTCGATGACGCGGCCCGGGGTACCGACGACGACCTGGGCACCGCGCTTGAGCGCGCCGATCTGCGGGCCGTACGGTGAGCCGCCGTACACGGGGACAACATCGAGGCGGGCCGTGCGCGCTGCAAAGTCTTCAATCGCCTGGGCGCTCTGCATGGCAAGCTCGCGGGTGGGTGCCAGGACGAGGGCCTGCACGTCGCGCTCATCCGCGTCGACGATGGCGAGCAGCGGCAGGCCGAAGGCTGCGGTCTTGCCGGTGCCCGTCTGGGCGATGCCGACGACGTCGCGCAGCTCCAGCAGCGGCGGGATGGCGGCTGCCTGGATCGGGGTGGGGACGCGGAAGCCCATGTCGGTCACGGCCGCGAGGATCTCCTCGGGCAGGCCGAGGCTCGCGAAAGTCACGGTGTCGTCATCCGCGTCGTCAGTGTCCTCGGCGTCGTCAAGGTCGGTGTCTTCGTCCGCACTGTCGTCGACGAGGCCGGGATCCTCGTCCGCATCAATGATGTCGTCGCGCTCGTCTTGTTCGTCGCGGTCCATGTAGTCCTCAGAGGGCATAGTGATTCCTTGTCTGTTGCATGTGGGGTAGCAAAACCATCGGGGCGGGCCATCTCGGCTCCTCAGCGCGGCCTCACCCATAACAACAAAACCCGCATCCCGCGGGGCACCATAACAAGGGGCTGCGCCTCATCGCTCCCACCAGCATAGCGTGCACTTCCTCAGAAAAGGTGCCCGTGGTCGGCGAATTCACTGTTCGACGCCGCTGGTGAGCGCCGCTTCACACCCTCTTGTCGAGGTGGAGGCGTGCCACGAACGAGGCAATGGTGACCTGGCGATTATCTTCCGCCCGCAGCGGGGCGACGACGAGACGGTCAACCTCGTCGCGGCACATGGCACGCACGTCGTCCATGACCGCCCGTTTGCGGCGGGACGCCACCCAGGAACACAGCGCTCGATTCAGGCTCGCGCACAGGAAGGTCACCGCGAAGCCGCAAACGAGAATCACCGTGGGCATAGGGATCGGGCCGATGGCGGGGACGTCGGTATCGATGAGCACGGCACGTCCCAGGTGCACGAGGCCGATCCACGCAGCGCCCATGAGGCTGACCATCCACGCAATAAGCTGGAAGCCGCCGAGGATGCGGGAGAGACTCGGCGCGCTCGCGCTCACGCGCAGGTTGTTCGCCACCTCGCGGTGCGCCGCTGCGGGCACCACGGCTGCGCCAGACAGGGCGCGCTCGACGAGCAGTCGGCGCCAGCGCTCGGGGCGCCCCTGCGAGCGTGCGGCCACCTCGCGACGCACGGCGTTCGCGAAGGCCGCCTCGTCAGAGGCGGATCGCGTCGGCAGCGTTGGAGTCGTCGCACTCTCCTGGCGTTCCTCCTCCCCCAGGTGCAGACGCCGCAGGGGATCAACCCCCAGGCGCGCGAGCCAACGCAGCGGCAGCCAGCCACCCGTACGCGTGCCGGCGCGCAGGGTCGAAGCGGCCACGGCCTCAGCGATAATCGGGGCTCCGACAAGATCGGCGGCCACCCTCGCCAGATCACTTGCCATTCCCTCGGTTTCAACGCCACGAATCGCGCCCTCGACGCCCACCGCGTCGCGCACAAGCCGAGCTGCCTGGCTCAGGGCGGCCCGCGCCCGGGCAGCCTGACGCGAGACGCGGGCCGCCTCATCTGCCAGATGGGAGGCCAGCTCAGCCACTCCCTCCCCCGTCGTCGCACTGACCGGGACAACGCGAGCGCCCGTCAGACCACGCTCATCCAGGATGCGGCGCAGGTCGGACACGATGGAGGTCCTCTCAGCCACGCCGAGCGTGTCGATGTGGGTCAAGGCAACCGTCACGGAGGCATGCGAGGTGCGCAAGCGTTCCAGCCACTCATCGTGCAGGCGCGCATCCGCGTACTTCTGCGGATTAACAACGACGACAAGGGCGTCCACACGCGTGGCCAGACGCCCGGCCACCTGCGCGTGAGAAGTCTCGACCGAATCGATGTCGGGCAGGTCAATAATCGCGGTGTCGCCCGATAAGTCACCGGGCGCGCAGACGCGGGTTCGCACGCCCAACCAACCGAGCAATTCCTTCGGCTCGCGGCCCGCGGGCAGGACGGCACACGCCTCGTTCGTCGTGGGCCGCAAGACACCGGCACACACGACCTCTCCCCCGGCGAGAGCGTTCACGAGGGAAGATTTCCCGGCACCCGTTCCGCCGAGCATGCCGATGACACACCAGGTCGGGTCGATCTCGGCCCGATCCGACGTCACATCGATGAGTTCCCGAATACGCTCCAGTATCTGCGGCTCAATATCAGAGGCTGCGAGCGTCGCGATCTGGTCCAGCTCCGCGGCAGCCGCGGCAACCGGCGTTGCTGCGCGCTTCATACCAGCGCCTCCCGCGCGGTGGCGAGAGCAGACTCAAGCGCGTCAATCCGCTCGTGCTCCCGCGAGTTGTCGAGCCTCATCGCAACAGGCGCGACGACCTCTGCCAGCGAATCGGCAGCCAGTCGTTCGAGCGCCTCGCGCGCCTGCATGGCCAGGGAACGCACCGTACGCTCGCCGAAATAGGATTCGAGGATCGTCTGCGACAGCGCAGCAGAGGCACCAGCGACGCCAACCTCGACCCCGGTCACCCCGCCCGTCATCGCGAAAACGCTGACCATGAGCGAGAGCGTCACAACGTTGATGCCGCCCGCCAGCAGCCGACCGCTCACGCGTGAAGACTGTGCCTGGCCACGGACGATGTCCGTTACCTCGCTGGTCCATTCCTGCGCGGTGTGGCGGGCGCGCTCGGCAGCCCCGTCCACGTCCAGCATCGGTTCCAGTCCCGCGGCCTCTCCCACCGACGCAGCCAAGCGCAGGGCGTCGTTCCACGCGCGGTGATAGGAGTCCCCAAGACGCTGAGCCACGCCACCCGTCAGGTCGCGACGCACCTGTTCCTCCGGGGCTGCCGTGCCCCGCACGGCACCCACGATGCGTTGGCGCACCGACGCCACAACGCGGGAAAAGGTTCGCGTCATGTCCCAGGACCCCAGCACCTCGGCGATGCGCGCGCTCACCTCACCGCGCAGCACATCGTCGCTCGAGGACGAGGCAACCTCGTGGGCCCGCGAGACGACCGTCGCCTCAAGCTCCTCGCGCGCAAAGTCCACTGCACGACAGCTATCACGAGACGCATCCAGAGCACGATCAGACTCCTCGAAGGACGCTGCGACAGCGCCGGTGAGGGCACGACGCACGATCACCGCACGCTCCTGCGCATCGTGCCCGATTCCCTCCAAGAAAGAACCGACCGGGTAAATAGCGTCAATGGGTAGGCGACCATCGGTCAGCGACTGCTCAGTAATGACGATAATCGGGACCTCGCCCAGGCCTCGTCGTTGCACGAGCGAGGCAAGATCCGCACGGATCTCAGCCTCAGCGCCCGGGGGGACGCGGTTGAGGACGATGGAGACGCGCAAGCCGCGCGCGGCTGCCTCCTCCAGGTGCGTCCAGGCGACCGCGTCGGCGTAGCGTGCGGCACTCGTCACGAAAATCCAGAGATCCGCGCCATCGAGCAACTCTGACGCGAGCCGTCGATTGCCTTCCTCAACCGAGTCAATATCGGGAGCGTCGAGGATACCCATGCTCGGCCACATCAAGTCGTCCACCGTGATCGTCACGGCATCCAGGCTCGTGCCCTCCCCACCCTCATGTTTGGCCAGGCGCGGCAGCACGCGATCCGACATGAACCACGAGCGGGCCTGAGGCGCACACACGAGAACCGGCCGCCGTGTCGTCGGACGAACAGCGCCCGCCCGACTCACCGTACGTTCAAGCAAAGAGTTGACGAGCGTTGACTTACCCGCCCCCGTCGAGCCGCCAACCACCACGAGGAGCGGCGCATCGGCTTCCTCTAGACGAGGCAGCACAACGTCCTGCAGTCGGCGCAGTGCCCTCTCAGCGTCCGCGCGAGCACCCGAGGGCATCGCACTGAGCGCCTGCTCAAGCGCACCCGCCAGGCCGCGGGCTGCTTCAACCGCAGAGGCCGACACTCAGGGCATCACCTTCTCGACCGAAGGGGCTGCGTCCGCCTCGGGCACAACCCAGGTGGCGGCGTCGGCGTCCACCTGCTCACCCGTGCGAATGTCCTTGACCGTGTCGGCTCCATCCTCGCCCGGGAACCAGACGAAGGGGATGCCACGCTTGTCGGCGAACTTGATCTGCTTACCGAACTTGGCCGCGCTTGGTGCGACGTCCGTCGAAATACCACGCGAGCGCAGGATGGCCGCGATCTCCTCGGAGCGCTCGCGACGCTCCTCGTTCGTGACGGCAACGACGACGGCCGTGGGAACCTTGCGCGAGGCGCGCGCCAACGGCACGGAAATCATGCGGGAAACCAGTCGCGAAACACCGATGGACAGACCCACACCCGGGTAGGTGCGCTTGCCATCCTTCGCCAAGGAGTCATAGCGCCCGCCCGAACAGATCGACCCCAGGTCCTCGTGGCCCTCGATCTCCGACTCGTACACGCTACCCGTGTAGTAATCCAGGCCGCGCGCGATCTTCAGGTCCGCGACGACCGCGCCCGGCATCCGCTTGTTTGCGGTGTCGAGCAGAGCGGTCAGCTCGCGCAAACCCTGCTCGAGCAGCTCTCCGCTCACACCCAGCGCGCCCAGGCGCTCGCGCACCTCGACCGAATCGGCCGTGCGAATCTGCGCCATCTGCAGCAGCACGGACGCCTGGTCACCGCCGATACCGGATTCGGCGAGTTCCTGAGCCACACCCTCCGGGCCAATCTTGTCGATCTTGTCCAGTCCGCGCAGGGCCGCCTCAACGTCGGTGACGCCCAGCGACTCACACACGCCCTGTACGACCTTGCGGTTGTTGACGAGTACGCGCACCGGCGGAATGGGCAGGTTGTTGAGCGCCTCAGCCATCACGAGGGGCAGGTCCACCTCGAAGTGGAAGGGCAGCTCGCCGTTACCGACGACGTCGATATCGGCCTGCGTGAACTCACGGAAACGCCCCTCTTGGGGGCGCTCGCCGCGCCAGACCTTCTGAATCTGGTATCGCTTGAACGGAAAGTCCAGCTCGTTCGCGTTCTCCACGACGTAACGCGCGAAGGGCACGGTGAGGTCGAAGTGCAGACCCATGCCCTTGTCCTTGGGGGCACGAGCGCCGGAAGCGGCAGCTTTGAGCGCCTGCAGGCGGTCCAGGACGTAGATCTCCTTGGAGGTCTCGCCCTTGGCTTCAAGCTGGGCCAGAGTCTCGACCGCGCGCGTCTCTATGCCAGCGAAACCGTGCAGCTCGAAAACGCGGCGCAGCTCGTCGAGGACGTGCATCTCGACGATGCGGCCCTCGGGGAGCCATTCGGGGAAACCTGACAGGGACGTGCGAGCCATGACGTAATCCTTCGCAAACAAACGGCACCGACGCTAGCCAATACGGCGAGCGCGGATCAAATACTGGTTGGAGCGTATCTCATCGGCCATCGTTGTTGCCGGACCGTGGCCGGGGATGAGGATCGTGTTCGGGTCCAACGCGTTGGAAATAGTACGCAGTGAGTGACGCATTTGCGTTTCGTCACCACCGGGCATGTCGGTGCGTCCAACGCTGTCCTTGAACAGGACGTCGGCGCTGAGCGCCCACGGCACGCACTCCTCGTTGGCGTAGAACGACTGGTTATTGACACGGATGTCCAGGGGGCTGTGCCCCAGGAAGACCGCCGATCCCTCCGTATGGCCGGGGGCGGGAACCATGCGAACCCACACGCCGGGGGTCAGCTCGACCGAATCCGCGGGCATCTCACGCAGGTCGGTGGGCTTGACCCACTCCCCCACGAAGTCAGGCAGGGGCATCGGCAGGAACGAGGCCGGGTCATCCATGCGGTACATGTCCGGTCCGGGCAGGTAGACGGGCACGGTGGTCCCGTCAAGGCCCCACGTGGAGACTTCGGCGGCGTCCCACACGTGGTCAGGGTGACCGTGTGTGAGCAGGACAGCGCCGACGTTCACCCCTTCGGTCTGAAGAACTTCGCGGATCAGATGCTGGATGCCTGCGGAAGGGTCAACAACAAGGGCTGTGCCCGCCCCGGAAGGGACGAGCACAAGCCCATTTGCCGCGTAGAAAGGCGACGGGATAACGTGAAGGCGCATGTCACTCCATGGACGAGGAGATCTGCGCGAGCCAGGCGCGCTTGGTTTCGAGGGTCTCACGCACGGCGGAAGCCGCCTTGTTGTCGCCCTTAGCCTCGGCGTCAGCGAGGGAACGCTCAAGCTGAGTGATCTGTTCTTCGAGCTGTCCCACCATGCCGGCGGCGCGTGCGCGCGTTTCGGGGTTGGTACGGCGCCATTCCTTCTCTTCCGCTTCGCGCACGGCGGCCTCGACGGCACGCAGGCGACCTTCGATGCGGTGCAGGTCGGAGGAGGGCACGCGACCGACCTCTTCCCAGCGGTCCTGAATGTGACGCAGCTGAGCCTTGGCACGCTCGATGTCCTTCACGGGCAGGATCGCTTCGGCGTCAACCAGGATTGCTTCCTTGGCGGCCAGGTTCTCCCGATACTCGGCATCCGTGGCTTCGTCCTTGGCGCGACGGGCGTCGAAGAACACCTGCTGAGCGGCGCGGAAGCGGGCCCACAGGGCATCATCTTCCTTGCGGGAGGCGCGCGGGGCGGCCTTCCACCGGTTCATCAGCTCACGGTAAGCGCTCGAGGTGCGCGACCAATCGACGGAGGAGGACAGTGCCTCGGCCTCGGCGATCAGTGCTTCCTTGATGCGCTTGGCCTCAGACTGCGCCTGATCCAGCTGCGAGAAGAACTGTCGGCGGTGACGGTCGAACTGGGTGCGCGCGGAGGAGAAACGCTTCCACAGCTCGTCCTCCACGGCCTTTTCCAGGCGCGGGCCGCGACGCTGCAGGGTCTTCCACTCTTCCAGCAGGTCACGCAGGGTCTGGCCCGACTGCTTCCAGTGCGTCTTGGCGGGATCCTGGGCAACGATCGCCTCGGCGCGCTCAACGACGGCCGTGCGGTCTGCGAGAGCCTGAGCTTTGGCGGCCTTACGCTCCTCGCGGGCGATCTCCTTGCGTTCTTCGGCGGCCTCCGCGGCGGCCTCGACGCGAGCGCGCAGAGCCGGGATGTCACCGACGACGTTCGGGGAGGCAACCTGCTCGCGCAACGTGGCCAGGGTCTGGTCAATGTCGCGGGGACTCAGCTGAGCCATGCGGTCTTCGAAGAGCTTGATGGTGGCCTCGAGGTCGGCGTAGCGACGCTCGTAGAGAGCGTACGGCGAAGCGGGAATTCCCTCGGGGAAGCCGCCGATAACGCGTTCCTCGTCTCCATCCTTGACATAGACGGTCCCGTCCTCACCGATGCGGGCGAAGGGGTGCTCGGGCAGCTCCGACGCGGGAATCGCAGAGGCCGTGGTCTCCTCGGATGCAGCCGTGACGGCTTCGGGGGTGGTTTCGTTGGTCGGAATCGACGTCTCGGTCACGATATTCCTTCTAGGACGAGGGCTGACGCCCGGCGCGGTCGTGTGCCGATGTGACACACAAAGCTAGTGTGTCACATCTAACGGGAAAATGGGCGTACGACACCGAAAAAGGGGACGGATGTAACACGTCGCTGTCCCATGTGAGCGCGTGGGTGTCACGACCTCGTCTAAGCGTCGGAGCCGATCCGAACCGCCTCAAAGACCCCGTCGACCCGGCGCAGCGCCGACAGGACCGCGTTCAGATGCCCCAGGTCCGCCAGCTCGAAAGAGAAGTTTCCGGAAGCCACCTGGTCGCCATCCGTCTTCAGGGCTGCGGCCAGAATATTGACACGATAATCCGACAGGACCCGGGTCAGGTCCGAGAGCAGACCGCCGCGGTCAAGCGCGCGCACCTCGATCTGGACACGGAACGGAGCTGTCATACCCTCGGCGTTCCACGACACGTCGACGAAACGTTCGGGCTGAAGCTGAGCCAGGCGCACCGCGTTTGCACAGGTCCTGCGGTGCACGGACACCCCCTGGCCTCGCGTAATGAAAGCGACAATCTCGTCACCCGGAACGGGCGTACAGCACTTCGCGAGCTTCACCCAGATTTCGTTCGGACTCAGACCCGCCACAGTAATGGCCGCGTCGCCCGACGCTTGCGAACGGGGCTTTGTAGAACCCGGTGTCACGCCCTCGGAGAGCGTCTCCTCGGTGCCGTCTCCCCCACCCAGGTTGTCCATGAGCCGGTTGACGACGTTCTGCGCCGAAATATGCCCGTCGCCCACCGCCGCGTACAGGCCCGACACGTCCGGGTATCCAAACGACGTCGCAACCGACAGGATCGACTCATGATTCATGAGCCGCTGCAGCGGAAGGTTCTGCTTACGCATCGTGCGAGCGAGCGCTTCCTTGCCCGACTCGATGGCCTCCTCGCGGCGCTCCTTCGAGAACCACGCCTTAATTTTCGAGCGAGCACGCGGCGAGGCGACAAACGCCAGCCAGTCGCGTGACGGTCCAGCCTTATCCGACTTCGAGGTCACGACCTCGACCGTCTCACCCGACTCCAAGCGCGTGTCGAGGGCGACGAGGCGCCCGTTCACCTTCGCGCCAACCGTGCGGTGACCGACCTCGGTGTGCACCGCGTAGGCGAAGTCAACCGGAGTCGCACGGGCTGGCAGGACGATGACCTCACCCTTCGGGGTGAAGACGTACACCTCGTCCCCGGCGATCTCGTAGCGCAGCGAATCCAGGAACTCCTCCGGATCACCCGTCTCGCGCTCCATCTCAACGAGAGCGCGCAGCCAGTTCGCCTGCTCCTCCGAACTCATGCGATCCGAGTCGCAGCTCGTGGCGTTCGGGTTCTGCTTGTACTTCCAGTGCGCGGCGACACCGTGTTCCGCGCGCTCGTGCATGTCATACGTGCGAATCTGGATCTCCACCGGTTTACCACCCGGACCGATGACCGTCGTGTGCAGCGACTGGTAGAGGTTGAACTTGGGCATCGCGATGTAGTCTTTGAAGCGGCCCGGGATCGGGTTCCACCGACCGTGCAGGGCACCGAGAACGCCATAGCAGTCCTTGATCGAGTCTACCAGCACACGCACGGCGACCAGGTCGAAGACCTCGTTGAAAGCCTTGCCTCGCACAATCATCTTCTGGTAGATCGAATAGTGGCTCTTCGGGCGACCACTGACCGTGCCCTTCGTACCCGAGCGGCGCAGATCCTCTTCGATCTGGTCGATGACGTCACGCAGGTACTCTTCACGCTGAGGGGCCCTCTCCGCAACGAGGCGGTCAATCTCCTCGTAGATTTCCGGATACAGGGTTTTGAAGGAAAGCTCCTCGAGTTCCCACTTGACCATGTTCATACCGAGGCGGTGAGCCAGCGGCGCGTAGATCTCCAGCGTCTCCTGCGCCTTCTTCGCCGCCGACTTGGCCGGAACGAAACGCCACGTGCGGGCGTTATGGATGCGATCGGCCAGCTTAATGAGCAGCACGCGGATGTCGCGGCTCATGGCGACGAGCATCTTGCGCAGCGTCTCGGACTGAGCAGCAGCTCCATAGCGGACCTTGTCGAGCTTGGTGACACCGTCGACCAGATTCGCGATGGGTTCACCGAAGTCGGCGGTCAGTTCCTCGAGCGTGTAGTCCGTATCTTCCACGGTGTCATGCAGCAGTGCAGCAACCAGCGTCGGGGTCGTCATTCCCATCTCGGCAAGGATCGTCGCTACGGCCACCGGATGGGTGATATACGGCTCGCCAGACTTGCGCATTTGCCCACGGTGGCATTCTTCAGCCTTGCGGTAGGCCCGCTCCACCACGCTGATATCCGCCTTCGGATGATTCGCGCGCAAAGCCCGCACAAGCGGCTCAATCTCGGGGATCGTGGCGCGTCCACGGGACCCGAACCACACGAGGCCGGAGCGCACTCGGGAGACGGCCGCGGGCAATGCGGCCCCTGAAGTCGTGTCGTCGCTACTCATGAACCAATGATAGCGACGAACGAGCGGGTCCGGGGATCGTGACAATCCCCGGACCCGCTCGTCTCTGTGAGTTGGTCGCTCAGACGTGCAGTGCGGTTTCCACCGTCACACCGTCGAGCTTGCTACGACCGTTGAGACCGTCGAGCTCCATCAGGACAGCGAGGGCCTCGACCGAGGCACCACACTGATTGAGGAGGTCGACTGCCGCACGCGCGGTGCCACCCGTCGCCAAAACGTCATCAATGATGAGAACGCGCTGACCCTCGCGGACCGACTGAGGGCGGATCTCCATGCGGGCACTGCCGTACTCGAGCGAGTAGTCGACACCGATGACCTCACCGGGCAGCTTGCCAGCCTTGCGGATCGTCAACATGCCCAGGCCCAACTCGGCGGCCACGGGGGCACCGAGGATGAAGCCGCGCGATTCCAGGCCGGCTACCGCGTCGATGCGGCCCGCGTAGCGCGCGCCGATCAACTCCACAAGTTCCTTGAACGCGGGTCCGTTCGCGAACAGGCCGGTAATGTCGCGGAATAGAACGCCCGGCTCGGGAAAGTCCGGGATCTCGACCAGGTTGTCCTGCACGAGAGTGGCGATGCGATCGCCGAGTTCGCCGATCATCGATGAGTCTTCTTCCTCTGAGGCTGATTCTCGTTGCCCAGGCGCCTGCCGGGCTTAATCGGAGCCACCTTAACGGCTTTCGCGGGCGAGGCCTCGTCGGTGGCGTGGCGGTGTTCGCGCTCGTACGCGACTGCCGCGTCGTGCTCGCGGGTGGTGTTCGACAGCTCCTGGAAGGTGACGAGGAGCGGGGAGGCGATGAAGATCGACGAGTAGGTACCCGCGATCATGCCGATGAACAGCGCCAGCGAGATATCCACCAGCGTACCCGGACCCAGGGCCACAGAACCGATGATAAGGATCGCACCGACCGGGAGAAGCGCCACAACCGAGGTGTTGATGGAGCGAACCATCGTCTGATTGACCGCGAGGTTGACGTACTCGGCGAAGGTGTAGTGCTTCTGATCGTAGACGTCCGCGGTCAGCTCGCGCACCTTGTCGAAGACGACGACGGTGTCATAGAGCGAGTAGCCCAGAATCGTCAGGAAGCCGATGACGGTGGCGGGCGAGACCTCAACCTGTAGGATCGCAAAGACACCGACCGTCACCGCGATGTCGTGCACGAGCGCGAGAAGCGCAGACACTGCCATCCGCCACGAACGGAAGTACACGGTCATCAGCAGGGCCACGAGGGCCATGAAGATGACGAGAGACTGAGCGGCCTTCGTCGTCACCGAGGAACCCCACGAGGGACCGATCGAGGAAGACTGAACCGAGGACGGATCAACGCCGTAGGCGCTTGCCAGAGCGTCACGCACCTGTGCTGTCGTCGCAGAATCCAGCGACGTGGTCTGGATGCGCACGGAGTCGCTTCCGACGCGGGTCACCTTCGAAGCACCTTCGACGAGGCCGGTGTCGGCCACAGTGCGCGATGCGAAGGACTCGCTCTGGTCGCTCACGTGAGCGACGTCGAACTGGGAACCGCCCGTGAACTCGATCGAGCGGTTCAGCCCCATGATCGCGACCAACACAAAACCGATCACGAGGACCGCGGCAGCCAGACCGACGAACGTCTTACGGTTGGGAATGACGGCGTAGGACTTCTCGCCGGAGTACAGGGCGTTGCCCCACTGAGCAAAACTCATCATGTCAGTTCTCCTCTTCCTGCGCCGCGGACGCATTCTGCGCCGCCAGACGCGCCGCACGGCGACGCTCGGCGATCGACAGACCGTCCCCGGCCTCGTCCTTCGTAGCCTTCGCCTCGGATTCACCGCGCACGACGACGCGACCGCGCCCGGCGTACACGAGGGCATTCTTCGCGCCCAGGTGCTCGGGATCAAGGCCCGAGAATTTGTGGCCCTCACCGAAGAAGCGCATGCGGATGAGCAGCTCCATCATCGGGTGGGTGAACAGGAAGATCACGGCGATGTCGATGACAGTCGTGACGCCCAGGGTAAACGCGAAGCCCTGAACGCCACCCACGGCGAGCAGATAGAGCACGACAGCGGCGACCAGGTTGACCGCGTCGGAGACCAGAATCGTGCGCTTGGCGCGATCCCAGCCCTCTTCGACGGCGGCGCGCAGCGGGCGTCCATCGCGGACCTCGTCACGGACACGCTCGAAGTAGACGATGAACGAGTCGGTCGTGACGCCGATGGCCATGATCAGGCCGGCGACACCAGCCAGGGACAAGCGGTATCCCATCCACCACGACAGCAGCGTGATCACCAGGTAGGTGATGATCGAGGCGACAACGAGCGAACCAGCCGAAATAATCGCCAGGCCGCGGTACTGCCAGATCAGATAGAGAATAACGAGCAGGAAGCCGATCACGGCGGCCCACAGACCAACCGTCAGGTGATCGGTACCGATCGTCGCAGAGATCTGCTGCTCGGACTCAACCTCGAAGTTCAGCGGCAGCGAGCCGAAGCTCAGCTGGTTGGCAAGCGTACGCGAGGTCGCGGCAGTGAAGTTACCCGTAATCTCGGCCTGTCCGGTCGGGATGATCGAATTCATCGACGGAGCCGTGATGACCGTCCCGTCCAAGACGACGGCGAAGTGGTTACGGTCAGGGGTACCCGCGCCGCCGTTGCCGCCAGCCTCGGGATCCGAATCGTGGAAGCCGTAGAGAATCTCAGAGCTCTCCTTGAACTTCTCGGCACCGTCGTTGTTGAACTGGAGGGACACGGACCATGCGCCGGTCGATCCGCCCGTCTGGGTGCGAACCAGGCCCGCGGTCGCCGACTTCAGGTCCGAGCCGGGAACTGTGACGGGGCCAAGGATGTACTTGATTCGGCCGGAATCGTCACAGGCGGCGTACGGCTTGTCAGCGGGACCTTCGACGCGCTTGACGTCAGCGGAGGCCGAGCAATCGAGGGTCAGGAAGTCGTACAGGACTTGCTCGGTCTCCCACTTAAGGGAGGAAGCATTCTCGGGGTCCTCAGCCGGAGTATCCGAGAGAACGCCGTCGCCGTTCTTGTCGGCAAAGCTCATCGCGACCGCCGGGTCAACGGCAGTCGAACGCAGCTCGGTCTGGCCTGGCTTCGATGCTTCGGCGGCCGCGCCCGACTGCGACGCCACGGTGGCGGCCTGGCCCGACTGGGCGTCCTCACCGGACTGCGCGGTGACCTCACCCGACTGGGTGGTAGCGCCCGACTGAGTATCCGTCGAGCTGGCGTCACCGGACTGCGCGTTGGTGTCCTGGACCGGCGCGTTCGTCTGCGCCAGTCCCATGCGCAGCACGGGGCGGAAGTTCATCTGCGAGGAGGCACGGATCAGGTCCAGCTGCTCCTGCGAGGGGGTGCCGGGGATCGACACCATGATATTCGAGTTGCCCATCGAGGAGATCTCGGACTCGGACACACCGGAGGCGTCGATACGATTACGAATAATCGAGATCGCCTGCGTGATGTCGTCGTCAGTGATCTCGCGCTGTCCCCCGGCCGTCACGGTCGGAGTCAGGATCAGCTGGGTGCCGCCCTTCAGGTCGAGGGCCAGGTCGGGGTACGGTGATACGCCCTTGGTGAAATGCCCCAACGCCAGCGCCGCGCACGCCGCCACGATGGCGACGGTGAGCGTCACGAGCGCGCGCACGGGGCGTCGCTTATGAGATGCCACGGTTCTACTTTCCGTTCAGCCTTGACTTACTTCTGTTGCTCGTCGGAGTCCTTGGAGGACGGCGCGTCGTCGAGACCCAGGATGGCCTCGTCCTCGTCGCTGATCTCCTCCGTCTTGGTGCCGTCGGTCGCCTCGTCGTCCTCTGTACTGGCGAGAGGCGGCTGGCCGCCGATCTCGGCGATCATCTCGCGTTCCCAGTACATTTCGTGACCGTCGGTCGTCTCGAGGACGACAATGTCGCCGTCGAGGTCGACGAAACGGCCCCAAAAGCCGACGCGGGTACGAACCCACTCGCCGGGGGTGACGGCCGCGAGCTGCTCACGCTTGTCCTGCTCCATCTTTTCCATCTGCTTCTTGCGGGAGCGCGAGCTCCACCACATGAAGGCGATCATGACGACGAGCAGGCCCATGAGGGTGTAGTTGTTCATAAAGGCTGGTTCACTTTCGATGACGGTCGGGCGCTTGAAGCGCACTGTGACAGTCTAATGCCGAAGGAGGGTTTTAGCCTATGCGATATGAGCCGCGCGGCACCGCGCATGCTACCGCCGGTCGCGCCTTGTCACGATGACGCGGACCGTCGCGCTTCTCTCTCTTCGACGAGGCCCGCTCCCCTAGTCAAAGAGGGAACCATCCGGCATGGGTGGGTTCAGGCCGAGGTGTCCCCACGCCTTCGGAGTCGCCATACGTCCGCGGTTGGTGCGTACGAGGAAACCCTCGCGCACCAGGTACGGTTCGGCGACGGTTTCAACGGTTTCCGCTTCCTCGCCGATGGTGACGGACAAGGTCGTGAGGCCCACGGGCCCGCCGGCGAAGCGACGGCACACGGCCTCGAGAACAGCGCGGTCGAGGCGGTCCAGGCCGGAGGGATCGACCTCGAAGAGTTCGAGGGCACCGCGCGCGGCATCCAATGTGAGTGTTCCGTCACCGTGCACCTGCGCGTAGTCGACGACACGGCGCAGAAGCCGGTTCGCGATGCGGGGCGTACCGCGCGAACGTGACGCGATCTCATGGGCGGCGCGAGCGTCGATGGGCGAGCCGAGGAGACTGGCTGAGCGGGTGACGACCGACTGGAGTTCGTCGGTCTCGTAGAACTCCAGGTGCGCGGTGAAGCCGAAACGGTCGCGCAGCGGGGCGGGCAGCAGGCCGGATCGTGTGGTCGCTCCGACGACCGTGAAAGGCGGGAGCGTCAGGGGGATCGAGGTCGCACCGGGCCCCTTGCCGACGACCACGTCGACGCGAAAGTCCTCCATCGCGAGGTAGAGCATTTCCTCGGCCGTGCGCGCCAGGCGGTGGATCTCGTCAATAAAGAGGATGTCGCCTTCCTGCAGGCCCGACAGGATTGCGGCCAGGTCGCCCGCATGTTGGATGGCGGGGCCGGAGGTCAGGCGCAACGAGGTCCCCATCTCGGCGGCGATGATCATGGCGAGCGTCGTCTTGCCCAGACCGGGAGGGCCTGCGAGCAGGACATGATCGGGGGTGGACGCACGCATGCGGGCGGCGTCGAGGACCAGCTGGAGCTGGCCTCGCACGACGCGCTGACCTACGAACTCGGAGAGCTTCTTGGGTCGTAGAGCCGCCTCGGCGGCGCGCTCGAGCTCACCCGCGTCCGGGGCGATGATGCGCATCATCTCGATGTCGGGCTGCTCAGCCACGGCCGCCTCCCAGGCTCACCAGCGCGGCGCGCAGCATGTCGGAGGCACCCAGCCCACTGCCTGCGAGCTTCTCGATGGCCTTGGTGGCCTGCGCCTCGGACCAGCCCAGCCCCACCAGGGCGGCACTGACTTCGGAGGCGACCGTGTCCTCGCTTGGGACGGGAGCTGGGGTGGCCTCGGCACCGGGCAGGGCCGCGGGAGTGCCGAGTTTGTCCCCGATCTCCAGGGCCATGCGCTGGGCAGACTTTTTTCCAACGCCGGGGATGCGCTGAAGCGTGGCCAGGTCCTGGTCGCGCACGGCGCGGCGCAGGTCGTCGGGGCGCAGCACAGCCAGGGCAGCCAGCGCGATCTTCGGGCCGATGCCGGAGACCGACATGAGCGTGGTGAACACGTCGCGCTCGTCGCAGGACTCGAAGCCGTAGAGGGTCATCGAGTCCTCGCGTACGATCATCGAGGTATAGACCGTGATCTCCTCATCGCGCGCATTCCCCTGCGCGAAAGCGGGGGTCACGTGGACACGGAAGCCGATGCCTCCAACCACAACGTCGATATGGTCGAGTCCGACGCTTGCGACAATGCCGCGCAGAATCGAGATCACTGCGGTCCTTTCCCTGGCACGAGACCCGCCGACCGGCGGGCGAACATATGTACGATTCTAGCCGCGCCTGCGCCGAGGATCGACGGCACCCGTCCGGCGTTGCGCGGCCTGGGCCTCGGCCCACGCCCGCTGTGCGGGGGTCATCGAGCCACGCGCAGTGAGACGACCCGAAATGGAGACCGCGACCGAGGAGTCCTCGGGTGCGCCGAGCAGACCGGTCCCCCGCCAGGCGTGCGTGATCGCGATCGCGAGGGCGTCAGCCGCGTCCGCGGGCTTGGGCGCCTTGGCGAGGCCGAGGATGCGCGCGACCATCGTCTGCACCTGCGCTTTATCTGCGTTTCCATTGCCGGACACGGCGGACTTGACCTCCGAGGGCGTATGGACCGCCATCGGCAGACCCGCGCGACCTACGCAGGTCATGGCCGCACCCATGACCTGCATGGTGGCCGTCACCGACTGCAAGTTATCCTGCGCGAAGACGCGCTCGATGGCGACTACCTCGGGCTGGTATTGCTCGATGACTGTGTCGATCGCGTCGGCGATCGTACGCAGGCGAAAGTGCGTCGCCAAGTCCTTGTCCGTGCGGGCGACGCCGACGTAGACGAGGCTCGCTCGACGCGAGGCGTCCACGTCGACGACGCCGAGGCCGCACCGCGTCAGGCCCGGGTCGATGCCCATCACGCGCATTACGCGCGGGCCACCATGTCGACGAAGAGGCCGTGGATACGGTCGTCTCCGCCCACCTCGGGATGGAAAGACGTCGCCATGACGTTGCCGCGCCGCACCGCGACGATCGGGCCGTCGGCGGCATTCCCAGCGCGCGCGATCACCTCGACGCCCTCTCCCACCGACTCAACCCACGGAGCGCGGATGAAGACGGCGTGGAAGGGGCCCCCGTCGAGACCCTCAAGGTCCAGGTCCTCCTCGTAGGAGTCGACCTGACGGCCGAAGGCGTTGCGGCGCACGACCATGTCGAGAGCACCGAAAGATCGCTGATCGTCGCGGCCGTCCAGGATCGACGAGGCGAGCATGATCATGCCCGCGCACGTGCCGTACACCGGCATGCCGGAGGCGATGCGGTCATTAAGAGTGTCAAACAGGCCGAAAGACAGGAGAAGATTCGACATGGTGGTCGACTCGCCGCCCGGAATGACCAGGCCATCGACCTGGTCGAGTTCAGAAACCCTACGCACAAGCAGCGTGCGGGCGCCGGAGTTTTCCAGCGCCCGCACGTGCTCTGCGACGTCGCCCTGCAGGGCGAGAACGCCGATGGTCACCATCCGCGCTCCGCGAGGCGGTGATCCACGGGCAGGTCGTCGACGTTAATGCCGACCATTGCCTCACCCAGGCCACGCGAGACCTCGGCGATGACGGACGGGTCGTCGTAGAAGGTCGTGGCCTTGACGATGGCGGCCGCACGCTTGGCGGGGTCACCGGACTTGAAGATGCCCGAACCGACGAAGACGCCCTCGGCACCCAGCTGCATCATCATGGCAGCGTCGGCGGGGGTGGCGATGCCACCGGCCGTGAAGAGCACGACGGGGAGGCGGCCCTCACGGGCGACCTCAGCGACGAGCTCGTAGGGGGCCTGCAGCTCCTTGGCTGCGACGTAGAGTTCGTCCTCGGGCAGGGAGGTCAGGTGGCGGATCTCGTCGCGAATCTTACGCATGTGCGTGGTCGCGTTGGAGACGTCACCGGTGCCAGCCTCACCCTTGGAACGGATCATGGCCGCGCCCTCGTTGATGCGGCGCAGCGCCTCACCGAGGTTGGTCGCACCGCAGACGAAGGGAACCGTGAAGTTCCACTTGTCGATGTGGTGGCTGTAGTCGGCGGGGGTCAGCACCTCGGACTCGTCGATGTAGTCGACACCCAGGGACTGCAGGACCTGCGCCTCGACGAAGTGACCGATGCGGGCCTTGGCCATGACGGGGATCGACACGGCTTCGATGATGCCTTCGATCAGGTCCGGGTCGGACATACGTGCCACGCCGCCCTGGGCGCGAATGTCGGCGGGGACGCGCTCGAGGGCCATGACGGCCACGGCGCCCGCGTCCTCAGCGATCTTGGCCTGCTCGGGGGTGACGACGTCCATGATGACGCCGCCCTTGAGCATCTGGGCCATGCCGCGCTTAACCTGCGGGGTGCCGACCTCGCGCTTCGCGGTGCTCTCGCTCATGGTTACTCCTGCTCTTCCAGCTGGGCACGAACCTCGTCTGAGAGGGACATGTTCGTGTAGATGTTCTGCACGTCATCGGAGTCCTCGAGGACATCGATGAGCTTGTTGACCTTGAGGGCACCCTCGAGATCGAGCTCGACCTCGGTGGAGGCGACGAACTGGACTTCGGCGGAGTCGTAGTCGATGCCGGCCTCCTGCAGGGCGGTGCGCACGGCGACGACGTCCTTGGGGTCAGATTCGATGACGAAGAGATCGCCAGCGTCCTCGACCTCTTCGGCACCGGCATCGAGGACGGCCATCATGATGGATTCCTCGTCCACGCCGTCGGCGGCGGGCACCTCGACGACGCCGCGACGGGAGAACAGGTAGGAAACCGAACCGGGGTCGGCCAGGGAACCGCCGTGGCGGGTGAAGCCCAGGCGCACGTCGGAGGCGGCGCGGTTGCGGTTGTCTGTCAGACACTCCACGAGGAACGCAACGCCGTTGGGGCCGTAGCCCTCGTACATGATGGTCTCGTAGTTGGCGCCACCGGCCTCGGCACCGGAGCCGCGCTTGACGGCGCGGTCGATGTTGTCGGCGGGGACGGAGTTCTTCTTCGCCTTCTGGATGGCGTCGTACAGCGTCGGGTTACCAGCGGGGTCGCCGCCGCCCGTGCGAGCCGCAACCTCAATGTTCTTGATGAGGCGCGCGAAGAGCTTGCCGCGCTTGGCGTCAATGGCGGCCTTCTTGTGCTTAGTGGTCGCCCACTTAGAGTGTCCCGACATCACTTCTCCCTGTTGGGTGGATAGATACCGGCACATTCTATCGCGTTGAGGCTGCCCTCCCCTATGTGTGTGGCACTCACGTGGACAAACGTAAACACCGTCACAGGATCGGGGACGAGGCCGTGGCCGCCTCCCCGGGGCACATCACCTATCGGGTGGGCGGGGTGTAGAAGACCCGCATGGCACACGTTCCGGGCGCGAGATCCTCCCATGCACCCTCGAAGGAGAGGACGAGGGCAGTGGCGGTGGGCACTCCCCTGTCGGCCGCCCCTCGGTCCTCTTGGCGGGCGAGGATGTATCCGGCATAGGAGATGACGGGTTCGTGTCCGACGATCAAGCAGGCCTCGCCGGTGAAGGTGCAGGCCAGCTCGATGATCTCTTCCTCGCCGCCGTCGTAGATGGAGCGGTCGTACCATGACTCGTCGGCGCCTGTGCGCGCGAGGATCGCCGCGAAGGTTTCGCGAGCGCGCTGCGCGTCGGAGGAGACGGCGACCGAGAACGCGCCGATCTCGCGGGCGAGGGTGGCACCGAGGCGCGCGGCCTGGTCGCGTCCGGCGTCGGTGAGGGGGCGGGCGCGGTCGGGGTAGTTGTAGGCGGCTTGCGCGTGGCGAACGAGGACGAGGGTTGGCATACTTCCAAGCGTAACCGCATCGGGAGGACACCATGGCTCTGGGAGTCGAAAGCGCGTCGGGTATCTGCTCGGCACGCGAATGCACGAACGCCGCGATCTATCGGATCGACTGGCGTAATCCGGCGATCCACCGCGCCCGCACGAAGACGTGGCTAGCGTGCGAGGAGCATCTGCCCTACCTGGAGGGCTATTTCAAGTACCGCTCGTTCCCCTACGAGGTCTCGCCCTTCGTGGCCCCCACCGACGGACCGTCAGGCGACGAGAACCAGCCTCAGGCCCACTGATCGAGCGGGCGGTCGTTCCAGGTCAGGGCATGTAGGCCCTTGGCCAGCTCGGAGGCCGAGGCCGGGGCGAAGCCGGGAGCCCACTCGAAAGTGGTCGTGCCCGTGTTCGACATGAAGTGCTTTGACACGAGGGACTCGTCAATCTCGGCCGACAGCCACGTGGCCAGCAGGCGCGTGAGCGCACCGTGGATGACGAAGACGGCGACGGCGTCCTCCCCCGCCTGCTCGCGAGCCGCCAGTCCCACGCGGCGCACGGTCTCCAGGGAACGAGCCAGGGCCTCGCGCCCGCTCTCCCCGCCCGGCATCCGGTTGTCCACGTCCCCCGCGCACCACGACAAGGTCGTGCGCACGTACTCCATCTGAGAGGCAGGGTCGGCGGCCATCTCCAGGTCACCCGAGCGCAGCTCGCGAATCCCCGGACAGACGCGCGGGGTGAGCCCATAACGCGCAGCCAGCGGCGCGGCCGTCAGGCGCGTGCGATACAGACCAGACACGGCGATAACGGTGGGAGCAGGCGCAACCTCGGACTCCCAGCGATCCGCGAGGCGGCGCGCCTGAGCCAGGCCCTCCTCGGTCAGGCCGAGGCCGGGGCGGACCGTGTCGAGGGCCCCCAGTCGGTTGGCGGGGGTCTGTCCGTGCCGTACCAGCACAATCTTCACTGCTGCTCCCAGAAAGCTCGTTCCATCACGTTGCGCGCCTGTCGTGCCGCGCGCAACCAGTCTTCTTCGAGGGCGGTTAGCCCGCCGCTCCCGTACCCGAGGATAGCGGCAAGCGCGCTCAGCTCCGCGCTGTCACGGGGCAGGACGTCGAGCTTCACACCGCTCATGCGCCCGGTCGCCAAGGTATTGCCGGCGCGAATACGCGTGGCCAGGTCCCAGGCGCTCAGGAGAATCTCGGCGTCGGGCGCGGCCAGCAGCCCCGCGTCGCGCGCGACCGCAATGGCCCGCGTCGTGGAGGGGGTCCGCAGGCCCTCAACCTCGCGCCCGTGGCGCATCTGAATGAGCTGAATCGTCCACTCGACGTCGGAGAGTCCGCCGGGGCCGAGCTTGACGTGCCGGGCGGGTTCGCTGCCGCGCGGCAGACGCTCGTTTTCCATGCGGGCCTTGAGCAGTCGGATGTCACGCACCTCCGACTCGCTCACCTCCCTGTAGGCCATGGACTCAAACAGGGCGCGGGCGCGCTCGTCGAGGTCGCTCGATCCGATAGGCCGGGCGCGCACAGCAGCCTGGCGCTCCCATGTCGAAGCCCAGCGCTGCGCGTACTCCTCATGTGAGGCGATGGTGCGGCTCATCGGGCCGTTCTTCCCCTCGGGGCGCAGATCGAGGTCGACAACGATGCCGAGCTGGCTGGTCGCCGAACCGAGGAGTTTCTTGACCCGATTAACGATCGCAGTGGCGCTGGCCGCGGCCTCGGAGTCGGAGGCACCACCCACGGGTTCATGCAGGGCGATGACGTCGGCGTCGGAGGCGTAGGAGCACTCGCGCCCGCCGTAGCGCCCCATCGCCACGAAGGTGACGTGGGCGCGCTCGCTCCCCCACCGCTCGGCTTCCTCCCGCCCCGCAATCGCGAGGGCTCCGAGCAGTGCGGCGTCCGTCGCGTCGGCGATGGCGTGCCCGCGCGGGTCGACTCCGCCGAGTAGGTCGCTCATGGCGGCGCGCGTCAGCTCGCGGGTGCGCACGGCGCGCACGCGGGCGGCTGCCTCCGTCGCGTCGTCGTGGCGGTCGATGAGAGCGGCGACTTCTCGGGTGAGCCTCTGCGGCTCGCGCGGTGCCAGCTCCGCGTCATCGTCCAGCCACGCCACGGCCTCGGGCCGCTTGGCCAGCGCGTCGGCGATCCACCGGGAGTTCGGCAGCATCGTCATCAGTCTGCGGGCGGCCACCCCCGAGTCGCGCAGGAGTGCCAGATACCAGTGCGACTCCCCAATGTCCTCGGACAGGACGCGGAAGTTGAGCAGGCCCATGTCGGGGTCAGCGCCGTTTGCCAGCCACGAGATGAATACGGGCAGGAGGTGGCGTTGGATCGCGGCGCGACGGCTCGTGCCCTGGGTGAGGGCGGCGATGTGTATGAGAGCTCCCGCGGGGTCGCGGTATCCGATGGCGGCCAGTCGGTCGCGCGCGCCCTCGGCGTGCAAGGAGGCCTCATCCGCACTTAGGGATGCGGTAGCGGCGATGATCGGCCGGTAGAACACGTCCTCATGCAGGGCGCGCACGTCAGCGCGCACGTCGTCGATGGCCGAGCGGATCGCGTCGGCGTCGGGGTAACGCACCGGGTCCATAGCCCGCCCGAGGACGCGCAGGTCGCTGTCCTTGTCGGGAATCAGGTGGTTGCGGCGCATGCGCGGCAGCTGCGTGCGGTGCTCGAGCGCGCGCAGGAAGCGGTAGCAGGAGGACAACTGGTCGGCGTCGGCGCGGGCGATGTAGCCGCCCTCGCGCAGCGCGCTGATCGCCTCCAGGGTCGAGCGCACCCGCAGGAAGGCGTCAGTGCGTCCGTGAACCAGCTGAAGCAGCTGCACGGTGAACTCGACGTCGCGTAGTCCGCCGCGCCCGAGCTTGAGTTCGCGTGAGGCGTGGGAGCGGGAGATGTTGTCTTCGACGCGGCGGCGCATCGCGCGCGCGGCCTCCACGAAACCCTCGCGTGCTGACGCGCTCCACACGTAGGGCTGCGCCGCCTCCTCGAAGGCGCGCCCCAGCTCTGGGTCACCCGCGCACGCGCGCGCCTTGAGCAGAGCCTGGAACTCCCAGGTCTGCGCCCACTTGTCCCAGTACTGTCGGTAGGACTCAATCGTGCGCACGAGGACGCCGTTGCGCCCCTCGGGCCGCAGGTTCGCGTCCACGGTCCACAGCGGTGCCTGCGTTCCCGGCCCCGAGCACGCCGAGGCCGTGGCTGAGGCCAGGCGGGTTGCTTTCTCCAGGGCACTTCGTTCGTCCCCGTCTTCCCCCGCCTCAGCCACGTAGATGACATCCACGTCGGAGATGTAGTTGAGTTCGCGCGCGCCCGTCTTGCCCATGGCGATGATCGCGAAGGGGACGGAGCCCTCGGGGTCGACGTCGCGGCGGGCCAGGGCCAGGCCCGCGTCGAGAGTGGCGTCCACCAGGTCCGCGATGCGCGCCCCCACGCTCGGCATGATGTCCTCGGGGGTGCCGCTCGTCAGGTCGTCGGCGGCCAGATGTAGCAGCACGCGCCGGTAGGCGGCGCGCATGTCGTCGGCGGTGGCCTCCCGCGCGGCCACCAACGCGCCGCGCCCGACAGTGCGGGCTCCCACGGCCTCGTACAAGACCTCCCGAGGATCACCCGGATCCTCATTAATCGCGGCCGCGCGGGCAGGATCAGCGATGACGTAATCGCCCAACCACTGGCTCCCACCCAGGATCGCGCACACGCGACGACGAGCGCGCTCATCTCGGCTCAGCGCATCGACGAGGCCGGGGTCCGCCTCGCGCAGACGCACCGCCTGCAGCAGGGCCTGGTCGGGATCGGCCGACGCGCTCAGATCCCCCACCCACGACTGCCCCGCAGGCAGTTCCTCCAGGAACGACAGGGCCCGGCGCGCGTCGAGGAAGCCGGCGACCCGCAGATCGTCGGGGGTCACCGGGGAACAACCTTCAGGAATTGCTCAAGTTCCTGTCGCGTGATCTGCTGGCGGTACTCCGTCCATTCCTTGCGCTTGTTGCGGATGACGTAGTCAAAGACCTGTTCGCCCAGTGTCGAGGCCACAAGCTCCGACTTCTTCATCTCACGCACCGCGTCCGACAGGGAGGTCGGCAGGGCGTGGATACCCATCACCTGACGCTCGCGATCCGACAGATCCCACACGTTATCCTCGGCCTCCGGCATCAGTTCCATCTTCTTCTCGATGCCGTCCAGGCCAGCCGCGATCATAACGGCAAAAGCCAAGTAGGGGTTTGCACTCGGGTCAGGGGCGCGGTACTCGATGCGCGCCGACGCGCTCTTCTTCGGCTTGTAGAGCGGCACACGCACGAGAGCGGAACGATTCAGGTGGCCCCAACACACATAGGAGGGTGCCTCTCCCCCGCCCCACAGGCGCTTGTAGGAGTTAACGTGCTGATTCGTGATCGCCGCTATGTCGCCGGCGTGCGCAAGCAGGCCCGCGATGAAGCGGCGACCCGTCATAGAGAGCCGGTACTGACCCGACGGCGAGAAGAACGCGTTCTCCTCACCCTCGAAGAGCGAGAGATGCGTGTGCATGCCCGACCCCGGGTGCTCAATAAAGGGCTTCGGCATGAAGGTGGCGACCAACTCCTCACGCAGGGCCACCTCCTCGATGACCGTACGAGCTGTCATGATGTTGTCGGCCGCGCGCACCGGGTCCACCGCGCGCAGGTCGATCTCGTTCTGGCCGGGGCCTCCCTCGTGGTGAGAGAACTCGACGGGGATCCCCATATCCTCCAGCATGCGCACCGTGCGTCGCCGGAAATCATTAGAATCCCCGCGCGCGACGTGATCGAAATAGCCCGCCTGATCGACGGGCACCATGCGCTCGGGGGTGACGGGCTGACGCAGCAGGTAGAACTCGATCTCAGGGTGCATCATGACGCGGAACCCCGCGTCGGCGGCGCGCTCGACGACACGCTCGAGAACGCCGCGCGGATCTGAGGGGGCAGAGCGACCATCGGGCATGAGGACGTCGCAGAACATGCGAGCGACGGGATCCTCGTTGGAACGCCACGGCAACAGCTGAAAGGTCGAGGCATCGGGCATGAGCAGCATGTCGGACTCAAACACGCGGGTGAGGCCCTCGACGGCCGAGCCATCGAAACCAATGCCCTCAGCGAAAGCGTCCTCCAGCTCGCCCGGGTCAATCGAAATCGACTTCAGGACGCCAGCGACGTCCGTAAACCACAGCCTGATGAAACGGATGTTCTTCTGCGCAACCTCGCGCAGCACGTGCTCCTGATGCGAATCCACCGGTGTCCTCCCCTTGAATAGACGACGGGCCGACCGCAGGGACTGCGGTCGGCCCGGCATAGGCTCCAGTCTACTTGCCCAGACCGAAACCCTTCGAGATGGATTCCAGTGCGCCGGTCAGATCGGACGGAACCATCCACAGCTTGGACGCCTGTCCATCCGCGATCTTCGGCAGCATCTCCAGGTACTTGTAGGAGAGCAGCTCCGGGGTAGCCTTGCCCGCGTTGATTGCGGAGAAGACCGTCTGGATCGCCTCAGCCTCACCCTGCGCGCGCAGGATCTGAGCCTGGCGAGCGCCCTCGGCCTGGAGGATCAGCGCTTCCTTCTGACCCTTGGCCTGCAGGACCTGAGCCTCCTGCTGGGCGGAGGCAGCCAGAACAGCGGCCTGCTTGGCACCCTCAGCCTTCTTGATCTGGGCCTCACGCTCGGCCTCAGCCGTCAGAATCGTCGCTCGCTTGGTGCGCTCCGCCGTGATCTGCTGCTCCATGGCAGCCAGGACGCGCGGCGGCGGCTCAATGGACTTGAGCTCCACGCGGGTCACGCGAATACCCCACGGACCCGTGGCCTCGTCGAGGACGCCGCGCAGCTGCTTGTTGATCGACTCGCGCGAGGTCTGTGTTTGCTCCAGATCGAGGGAGCCGATCAGGTTACGCAGCGTCGTCGCGGTCAGCTGCTCGATCGCCTGCAGGAAGTTAGCGACCTCGTAGGTCGCGCTGCGCGGATCCGTGATCTGGAAATAGATGACGGAGTCGATCGACACCATCGCCTGGTCGGCGGTGATGACGGGCTGAGGCGGGAAGTTCGCGACCTGCTCACGCAGATCGATACGAGCGGCAACGCGGTCCACGAAGGGGACCAGCAGGTGGAAACCACCCTTCATCACGGCCTGGTAACGTCCCAAACGCTCAACGACGTACGCCTGCGACTGCGGAACGATGCGGACCGCACGGACAAGCGACACAACAACAAAGATGACGAGGGCAATGATCACGATAACCGCGACGTTGCCGATGAGTTCTGCTGACCTCAATGCGTCTTTCCTTTCATACTTCTCATACTTCGAAGCCGACAGGTCGAGCCTATCGGTAGGCGGGACCCGCAGGCGGCTGGGCGAGAGGCTGCTGCGTCAGGCTGAGAGCACTGACAACGGCGGTCGCACCATCAATACGATCAACGCGAACCTCAGTACCAACGGGCAGCTCCGGCCCTTCGGTTCGCGCGCTCCATTCACCGCCAGAAAACTGGATGCGTCCGTGACGCTCGCCCACTGTCTCGGTGACGTAGCCGCTCTTGCCGATCAGGCGGTCCGTGTTGCTGGGAACGTAGTTGTTCGACCGTTCGATCCGTCCCTTTAAGAAGGGACGCAACACAACCAGGAGAGCGACAGACACGATAATGAAGACGATCAACTGAACCATCAGATTCGCGCCACATGCTGCCGCAATACCGGCGGCGAGAGCACCAATCGCGAGCATCAGGAACACGAAGCTCACGATCATGACCTCGATAATGCCGGACACAAGGGCCGCCAAAATCCACAACCACCAGGTACTCATCGCCCTGCCTCTCTTACTCGGTCACACCGCGCGCCCACCAGCGACCATCGGTGCGACCGGCGAGCAACGGCATGCCATAGACCTGCGACAGATTGACACCCGTCAGTATGTCCTCGATGGGACCCTGATGAGTAATCTGCCCCTGCGACATGATCGCGCAGTGCGTCACGCCGTCAGGAATCTCCTCGATCTGGTGGGTCACCAGGACGATCTGCGGAGATTTCGAACCCTTCATGATCTCAGAGAGCGCGGCGATGAGCAACTCGCGAGCTCCCAGGTCGAGACCGGAGGTGGGTTCGTCGAGAACGAGCACCTCCGGATCGGTCATGAGTGCGCGCGCGAGAAGCACGCGCTGCGCTTCACCCTCCGACAGCGTGGAGAATTCGCGCTGGGCGAGGTGGGCGACGCCGAAGATCTCCATGAGCGTGCTCGCGCGCTGGTCATCGACCTCCTCGTATTCCTCGTCGTGAGCGACGCAGAGGCCCCAGGCCGCGCTGCGCACGGTGTCCAACACCGACTGCGTGGGGACGATCTTCGCCGCCACGGCAGCCGAGGCCAGCCCGATGCGCGTCGCCACCTCAGCGGGATCCGCGTTCGCGAGATCCGTGTCAGACACGCTCACCTCGCCCAAATTGGGCGAGACCCGGCCAGAGACAACGCGAGCGAGGGTCGTTTTGCCCGCTCCGTTGGGACCGACGATGACCCAATGCTGGCGCGGACGCGTCGACCACGAGACGTCGGACAGGATCTGTGTGTCTCCTCGTCGAAGCGACACATGAGAGAGATTTAGGACGTAAGTCATGCATCTAGCCTAGTCGTGTTGGACACCGCGCGCGTCTCAGACGAGCGAACGATACAGATCAGCGGTCTTGACGCCGATAGCTTCCCAGGAGAAGTGTTCGCGTGCGCGCACGAGGCCCGCCTCGCCCATGCGGCGGCCCAGCTCGGGATCATCCAGGACGCGGACGAGACGGTCAGCCATGTCGCGCTCGAAAGTCTCCGGGTCGAGCGGAGTGCCCGTACCATCCTGCACCTGTTCGATGGGGACCAGGTAGCCGGTCTCGCCGTCGACAATGACGTCGGGGATACCACCGGTCGCGGTGCCAACGACGGGCAGGCCGAGCGCCATGGCCTCGAGGTTGACGATGCCGAGGGGTTCGTAAACCGACGGGGTGATGAAGACCTGAGCGGCGGAGAGGATTGCCGCGACCTCGGGCTGTGGGAGCATCTCGGAGATGAGCACGACGCCAGAGCGGGTGGCACGCAGCTCAGCAACCAGCCCCTCGACCTCAGCAGCGATCTCAGGGGTGTCCGGGGCACCGGCACACAGGACGAGCTGGACGTCATCGGGCAGCAAGCGGGCGGCACGCAGGAAGTAGGGCAGGCCCTTCTGGCGGGTGATGCGGCCGACGAAGACGACGGTGCGGCGGGTCGGGTCGATACCGTGCTCGGCCAGCACGCGAGCGCGCAGCTCGTCACCGGCCTCACCCTCGGGCGCATGCCACTTGTTCAGGTCAATACCATTGTGGATCACGTGCACGCGCTCGGGATCAACAGACGGGTAACAGCGCAGAATATCGTCGCGCATGCCGTTGGAGACGGCGACAATAGCGCTGGCAGCCTCGTAAGCGGTCTTCTCCACGTAGGAGGAGAGGCGGTAGCCGCCGCCGAGCTGCTCGGCCTTCCAGGGGCGCAGGGGCTCGAGGGAATGGGCGGAGATGACGTGTGGGATGTCGCCGAGGAGCGAGGCGACGTGGCCTGCGAAGTTGGCGTACCAGGTGTGGGAGTGCACCAGGTCCGACCCCTCGCACGCGGCAGCAATCTCAAGGTCAACGCCGAGGGTACGCAGCGCTGCGTTGGCACCCTCCAGCTGGGGCAGGTCCGAATGGCCAGTCACCCCCGGATCGGCTCCGTCGGTTCCGGGTTCACGAGGGCCATCGAAGGCCTGCACTCGCAGATCATCGACGAGGCCGCGCAGCACCTTGGCCAACTCGAGAACATGGACACCGGCTCCGCCGTAGACGTGGGGCGGGTATTCGCGGGTGAGCAGATCAACGCGCATGATGTGGTCCTTCCGACAGTGGCGACGCGTGTAACACATAGTATCCGAAATCACGGGGATCGAAATCGAAACGAGACGGTGTAGCAATCGATGCACATCTGTAATACAGTGTGACCACACCCACGGACCTGCGTCGATGCGGGTCTCACACGACCAACGAAGAGGTGCCGTATGGCAAAGAACCACGTTCTAGCTATTGTTCTTGCGGGCGGTGAGGGTAAGCGTCTGATGCCGCTGACAGCGGACCGCGCGAAGCCTGCCGTTCCGTTTGGAGGTCATTTCCGTCTGATCGATTTCGCGCTGTCGAATATCGTGAATTCCGGATACCTCAAGATCGTTGTACTGACTCAGTACAAGTCGCACTCTCTTGACCGCCACGTCACGAAGACCTGGTACACCTCTCCCCTGCTCGGCAACTTCATTGCCCCTGTTCCGGCCCAGCAGCGTCGCGGACCCCACTGGTACCTGGGCAGCGCGGACGCGATTTACCAGTCGCTCAACATCGTCGACGATGAGCAGCCCGAATACATCGTCATCATCGGCGCTGACAACATCTACCGTATGGACTTCTCGCAGATGGTCCAGCACCACATCGATTCGGGTCTGCCGGCCACGGTCGCAGGCATTCGTCAGCCGATCGAGCTCGCTCCCGCACTGGGTGTTATCGACGGTGAGGGTGGTGTCGTCAAGAACTTCCTGGAGAAGCCCCAGCACGCCGAAGGCCTGCCGGACGATCCCACGAAGGTCCTTGCCTCGATGGGCAACTACGTCTTCACCACGAAGGACCTGGTCCACGCGCTGCGTGAGGATGCTAAGGACCCCGATTCGAAGCACGACATGGGTGGCAACATCATTCCGTGGTTCGTGTCGCGCGGTGAGTGCGGCGTCTATGACTTCCAGGACAACGACGTGCCGGGTTCGACCGACCGCGACCGCGATTACTGGCGCGACGTTGGTACGCTGGACGCCTACTACGAGGCGAACATGGACCTGATCTCGGTGCACCCGGTGTTCAACCTGTACAACCGCGAGTGGCCGACGATGACGATGATCGACGGCTCGCTGCCTCCCGCGAAGTTCGTCTATGGCGATCAGGATCGACTGGGTCATGCAATCGACTCGTTTGTGTCCCCGGGTGTCATCGTCTCCGGTGGCGAGATCGTGCGCTCGATTGTCTCCCCGCACACCTACGTCCATTCGTGGGCTCATGTTGAGGACTCGGTCGTCATGCACGGCACGCGCATCGGTCGCCACTCGAAGGTCGTCAAGACGATTCTGGACAAGAATGTCGTCGTCGAGGAAGGTGCCGAAGTCGGCGTGGATCCCGCCCGCGACATCGAGCGCGGCTACACGGTCACCGAATCCGGTATCACGGTCGTTCCCAAGGGGACGGTCGTCACCAAGTGAGCATGACTCACCATCTCGATGAGCCGGGTGCCCCGCTGCTGTTTACCAGCGGGGCACCCGGCCTCGTTGTTACTGACGTTGATTCGACACTGATCACCCAAGAGGTCATCGAAGAGCTGGCCGAGGTCGCGGGCACACGGGAGCGTGTCGCTGAGATTACGTCTCGAGCGATGAATGGCGAACTCGATTTCGCTGAGTCGCTGCGTGAGCGAGTTGCGACACTACGCGGTGTTCCCGATTCTGTGTTCGGTGATGTTCTCGCGTCCATCACGCCCACGGAGGGCGCGCGCGAACTCATCGACGCCGTGCACGCCGCCGGTGGGCATTTCGGTGTCGTCTCGGGCGGGTTCGAAGAGGTGGTCGCTCCCCTCGCGGCCTCCCTCGGCATCGACTTCTACGCCGCGAACCGGCTGGAGGTCGAGGACGGCGTTCTCACGGGCCGCGTGCTGGGGCGTATCGTGACCTCCCAGGTCAAGGTCGAATGCCTACGTGAGTGGGCCTCGTCCCTGGGTGTGCCCATGGCGCGCACGGTCGCAATCGGAGACGGGGCGAACGACATCCCCATGATGGACGAGGCCGGGGTCGGGATCGCTTTTTGCGCGAAGCCCGCGGTACGTGAGCGGGTGTCGGTCCAGCTCAACGTACCTGACCTGTCGCTCGCGATCACTCCGCTGGGACTCTCCCGCGCCTAGGTCGCCTTAGGGTTCGCGGGTCTCGGTCAGCTCGATGAGCTGGCCGTCCCAGCCGTCTTTCCAGACGCGCGCAAACTCGAGGATCTGCGCGGGGTAGATTTCCCCGTCGATGGTTGCCGTGGCCTCGTCGATATCCCACCAGCGTTGCGTATCAATGACGGAACGTTCCAGCTCAGTCCACCCGTCCCGACTGAGAGTAGTTGAAGGGGCGTGCGCGATGAAGAACCACTCGTCTTGGCGAGCGGTAACGGCCAGGAAATCGAACTCGGCGGTCCGGTAGAGAACGGGACCGACCAGATCGGATGCTTCCAGGCGAATTCCGGTCTCTTCGAACACCTCGCGCACGGCGGCTGCGCGGGGGTCTTCCCCCTCCTCAATGCCACCACCGATCGTGAACCACCAGGCACGCTCGGGCTGATCCTCATCGTGTCCCATGGCCAGCAAGACACGTCCGTCGTCGTCAAAAAGGAGGACGCGGGCGGCCTCCCGATGGGGGTAGCCGTCCGCGTCCACAGGCCAGTCGAGTGCGCTCATGCCTCCAGCGTAGCGCGACGACGACGCACTCCCCAGACGAGGAGCGCGATCGCCACTGCTGTCACCGGCAACTCGATCGCACCGTAGGTGAGGTTCCACGAGTCCTCGGGCGCAAGGAAGCCCACTCCGTTCGCCTGCGCGTGCAGGAGCACGGCACCTACAAAACCACCACACACCGCAAGAATTTCGACGAACGCGTTTCTCGCGCGCAGGAGCGCCCAAGCCAGGAAGTAGGCGAAGACTCCGGTGTAGATCGCATGCCCAAAGCCACCCAGCACCCCACGGATCAGGAAGGCTTGCCCCAGTCCACCCGTGCCGTCTTCAAGCGCGCTCACGTAGTAGCCAATGTCTTCACCCCACGCGAAGCCGAGACCGACGAGTCCACCCAGAACAGCCCCCTGAGCGGGGTGCCGCAGAGCCCTGCGGGCTGCAAGGATCAACATGAGTGCACCGATACCCTTCGCGGTTTCCTCAATGAGTGGTCCGCTCACGACTGACGTCATGACATCCGTGGTCTCCCCGCCTAGCGACGTCGATTGAACGGCAGCGTCGGTCACGCCGTTGCCGATGCCGGCAATGATGAGCGCACCTCCAGTCCCCCACATGAATGCCGCAATCCACGACAGAACCGATGGAGCGAATCGCGCTAGCCACACGAAGAAGACGAGGCCGACGAACGCGCTCACGCACGAGGCACTCACAGCTAGCGCCGCCGTAGAGGTGGTGACACCATAAATCGCACCGATCACTTCGTGGGCCATCGTCGGGATCCCGACGATGATCAGGATGACCGAGCACACGGCGAGAGTCCGAGACGAGGCACGGACATGTTGAGCATTAGTCACGTATGTTTCCTTTCTGTCGGCGCAATCATGGCCACTCCTCCTGTGCATCCTCTGTGAGGAGCCGGTGAAGCGGCCATGATGCGGCACGTCAGAATCGTCGCATACCTGTGAGCTTCATGAAGATCTTGCGTTGTGAGGTTGCTTCCTTCGCGAGTTCTCTCGATTCTTCGATGCGCGCCTGCTCGGGACCACGATTCTTCATGACGACCTGGTGCAGGCCGAGTGTGGCGAGCGCGTACATGAACTGCTTCATTGCCTTCTTCGCCAACGGCCCACCGTTGGACGCCCAGGCCAGGGCGGCACGACGTGAGCGAGGATCGCACACCATCTGGATCTCACTGGGGACGATCCACCCCTGCGCCACGTAGGGCATGAGGCCCGCTGCGGCGTCGCGTCGTTCGCGCTTCATCGCCAGCGCGATGAACAGGAACCACAGGAGGAACAACGGGACGTGGATGAAGATGTAGAAGGTGTCGAACAGTTCATCGTCACCCCCAGACAGGACGGCAGTGCCGTTCCACGTCGCGTGCAGGAGCATACCCGTGAACCAGCCGAGGGCCACAGCTCCGCATCCGGCGGCAGCCGAGCGGGCGCGTGTGACCGCCCACCCCGTCGCCCACCCCATGCAGCTCGTGTACATGACGTGTCCGAAAACACCCATAACGACACGTTGGAAGAACGTCTGCCCGAGGTCACCGTCCGTCAAAACTGCTCTCACAAAGTAGGTAAAGTCCTCGACAACCAGGAATCCGCAGGCTGCAAAGCCAGCGTAGACGAGGCCATCGATGGCAGATGAAATGTGGGTACGACGAGCCCACACGATAACGAGAACGCCAAGACCCTTCAAAAGTTCTTCGACCACCGGCGCACCGACAACGACGGAGAAAATCATTCCTTGGACTTCGTCACCCGTTTGTTCAGTGACGGAATACTGAACATATTCATTTCCCATGATTCCGAAGAAAATGGACACACCGCCGCCCCACGCCAGCGCGGCAAGCTTCATCCCCAGGGGTTCAGGTTCGAAGCGGTCGATGAACAGAAGCACCGAGACGACGATAGCGAGAGGAACGATGCACAAGATAGCGATGAAGACCGTCACAATCGGGCCACTGGCCTGAAGGAAACCCAGCACACCGACGAGCATGAGCGCTGCTCCCGCACCAGCGACAACCGACTCAAAGATCGGCAGGGGTTTTTTCTTCGGCTTGGGCACCGACCACACCTGGGCGGTACGGGGCGCGAGCGTCGGATACTGGGCAGTCTTCGGCCCCGGCATCGAGGGGCCGGACTCGACAAAGGCCTGGAACCTGGGGCTGAATTGTCCCTCACCGGCAGCGCCCGTGGAGGGCGAAGAGACCGGGGTGTTCGATCCACTGCTCGGCGACGTGCGCGGCGTCGGGTTGGAGGGTGTCTCGGGGCCGGATTCCTTCGTCGCATCGGTGGCAGATTCCTGCGTTATTGTGGGTGCGGACGGGGTATTCGGAGCATCCTCGGGCCACTGCGGCCCTGTTTCGCCGAGAGGAATACTGCGATCCGTGTGTACGGAGGACGGGGCCTTCGTAGATTCATCTGCAGTGGTTGTCTGTGTGCCGACGGGAGATTCACGTGTCTGCCCCGGATGCTGCGGGAGAGGCTCCCCGAAGGGAAGACTCCGGGCGGCTCCCACAGGGGACGAGGCCGGGGCTTGGCCACCCGCAAAGGGGCCCTGCGGACCACCGACCGGACGCGGCCCCATACCCATCGGAGCCTGCGGACCACCAACCGGACGCTGCCCCATACCCATCGGGCCCTGCGGACCACCAACCGGACGCTGCCCCATACCCATCGGAGCCTGCGGACCACCAACCGGACGC